>CAZZZY010000620.1:2271-4222 GCA_964658545.1 uncultured Acetobacteraceae bacterium
TTGTGCCTCTACTTGTGCCTCTAATTGGGCTACCTTCTGCTGGGCTGACTGTAATTGCAAAGCAATATCTAAACGATTGTTGTACGAGGTAATCAACTCACGGACTACCGATTGATGGTTAGGCGCTTCTAGTTTCTCTTGCAAGTGGCGAATTGCTTCTAAATCAGAGGAATTAACCCGAACATTAGAGAGCTTTGGTTTCCCTGGCCCATCTGGGAAGCCTACAGGTTTTGTAACGTAATAATCCGAATATCCAAGGGTAGTGGTGATGTGTTTTAAATCGCTATCGCTAATTTTTTCACCTGGGGTAATATGACCTAAAAAACAAGCAGCGAAGTACATTTTCGCCCCTAGTGAACCTCTGCAATCGCGCTCGGTAACAAGACAGGCACAAGCTGCCCTTAGAGCTTTACAGTCATTCTGTTCTTGTCCGTGACGGAAGTTTAAAAGCGGTTCTTCAGTGCCCTTCCCGCCAAAATACTCTTGAACTACCCGACGCAGTGAATTACCGCGTCTGTCTTCAATCGCCTTGTTTTGTGCAGTTACATCATCGGGAAACTCACTAGAAACAAGTTTCAGTAATTCCTTAATGCTGGCATCATTCCGCAGGTGGTTTAATCGTTCGCTGACATAATCAGCAGGGAACAGAGTAGAAATTTTAAAAACTGGCTTCTCACCGCGTTTCTTGCCTTGACCTGAAAAGTTGACTTGATAGGATTCACCATCAACAAGAGTAAACTTTCCTCTGGCTAAAATCTCATGAGGACGGCGGCCAGTGCAAGCTATCAGACCGACTGCTAACTCGTGAGGATCAACACTTGCTAGCAGTTTCTCTGTAACTTCTAAATAGGTATCTGGATCAACCTCAATGCCTGTATTGCCATCTTCACTCTTCACCATCACGCGTGAGCTTACCCGTGTAGTTTCGTTACGCTCCTCCCAATCCTTTTTGTCCAATCCACACAGGAGTAAAACATAGTGCTTTAGCTCGTTTCCTGTAACGTTGCCTTGTGCATCATGCTTGGGTACAGAAGCGGCGTTTTTCCCTTGCTCTAATGGCAGTGACTTAAATTTTTTGTAGAAGCCAGCACGACTCAATACAGTGCCTAAGCTTTTAGTGCTGTAGCTGGTTTTGGTGTTAATAAACTCGTTAAAAGCTTCGCAGTGTGGCTTGATCTCTTCAAGGCTTTGCAAATCCTTGACTGCAACAAAAAGTTGATCTACTTGCTCCTGAACTGCCTTTGACATCTGACTGACTCCCTTCTCTCTTTAAGCTGTTACTAGCCTAACTAACAAGTTAGTTAATGTCAATAACCTGTTAAAATTATCTGACAAGCTATTGACAAAATATAACAGGTTATATATAGTAATAACAGGTTGAACAAACCACAGAAAAAGCGGGCTACTAACCCGCAGCTTAAAAATAAAAGGTATTCTCATGTTAATCACAATTGCTAAACCTCAACAATTCCAAGCAAAAGAAGACTACTTTGACGGAGAATTCGACGCGGCGATTGGATTACCACCTAAAAACCAGGATGGAGACTACTGGCGGGGATATCTCGCCAAGGTAAACGAGACTGGTAACACACCATTCTAAAACCCAAAGGGAGGCTAATAACCTCCCTTAATTTTTGCTTTTATTTCCAAACTATTTTGTTAGAAACTGTCACTTTTTTACAGTTTAAACAGTAATATCTTTTATCCTTTCTTATGGTTAAATTTGCGTGACCACAGTGGGGACAATAAGGCTTTGTGTCACTTTGGCGGCTACCCCCTATAGTCGAAAATGACGCGACTGACATGACGGTGTCAGTACTTGCTGTGCTTGGGTTCAAGGTATCGCGTGTCAATCTCGTGTCATTCGTGCCAGGGGACTTGGCAAGCCTTGCCAGTCGCTTTGTCTCTTCTATCAATGAATAGTTGAAACTAACTCTATCGAGATTAGGTA
>CAZZZY010000621.1:0-4219 GCA_964658545.1 uncultured Acetobacteraceae bacterium
CCTGTGGGGGAGAGGTTTGGAGAGGGGTTCTAAGGATAAGTTGCACATCGCGTTAACTTATACTCCAATACAGTTCAGTTAAGCATTTCTTTGTTCTCTCTGTGTTCTCTGCGCGGCAGTCGCTCATGGGGGAAACCCCCAAGACCGCGCTGCCTTGCCTCTGTGGTACCCTGCGGTCAGCCGCTTTGCGTCTACGTTAAAAAAATTGACTTTGGCAAAAGATTTTAACCTTAACCCAAGCGTATTGACTTATACTCAGTCATTGCGATCGCTATTTAGTAATTATTATCCTGCTTTAGTGCGATCGCTCCTAGATTGCCCTTCTCTAGCGAAAGTTTCAGAAATAATTTTGCTCAAGGTGAGAAGCATTTGCCCTTTTTGCGTTACAAAATATTAAGCAAGGGAAATAGACATCCCCAGATCCAGTAGTAAGGCTGCGAGTCTCAATTAGAATCAGCCAATCTTGCTAATATTCAAATGCGGTAAGCTTAAATGCAGCGATTAGACACCAAATTGAATCTCGATACGTTTTGGCGACAAGGGTTGGCGTTCCTTCTAGGAATTATTATCTGGTGCGTGCCTGAACCGGTACTTGCAGTAGACTGGACTCATCCACTGTCATTTAGCAATGCAGAGTTGTCAAGACGTGATTTTTCTGGTGAAAGTTTGCAAGCTGCGGAGTTTTCTAACGCCAATATGGAACTGGCTAACTTTGCAGACGCTGACTTGCGGGGAGCAGTTATGAGCGCTTCGGTGATGACTAAAGCAAATCTCCACGGAGCGGATTTAACTAATGCAATGGTTGATCAGGTAAACTTGACTAAGGCTGATTTGAGTGATGCAATTTTCAAAGAAGCTCTTTTGCTCCGTGCCATCTTTAATGATGTGAATATAGACGGTGCAGATTTTACAGATGCAATTTTGGATCGGGCACAAATCAAAGAACTGTGTACAAAAGCCAGTGGTGTGAATTCCAAGACAGGCGTGCAAACTCGTGATTCTTTAGGATGTCAATGAAACGTGTTGGTGTAATTGGTGGCGGACAACTTGCCCGAATGATGGCGGATGCAGCACAGAAGCTAGGAGTAGAATTAGTAGTACAAACTCCTAGTGAACACGACCCGGCCGTGTCAATCGCTCAGGAAACTGTTTTCGCGCCAGTTGATGACGCAAGTGCTACGGAAATATTAGCGAAAAAATGCGATGTCATCACCTTTGAAAACGAATTTGTTAACCTGCAAGCTTTATCTATTTTAGCAGAGAAAGGCGTTTGTTTCCGTCCCAGATTAGAAGCTTTAGCTCCTCTTTTAGATAAATATCATCAACGCTGCTATTTACGCGATTTAGGATTGCCAGTTCCTCAATTTTTCGCCCTTGACGAGGGAGAAAATCTCCAATCAAAAATAGAATATCTAGGTTTTCCAACAGTTCTGAAAGCCCGCTGCCACGGTTATGACGGTCAGGGTACTTTCATAATTAAGGATTTTGCGACTTTCGAGCAAAAGCTAAGTTATGAAATCACAAAAAAACCTTTAAATCAATCGTTTTTCTTGTTAGAAGAATTTGTCCCTTTTGAACGAGAACTAGCAATAATTGCAGCGCGTTCTGTAGAGGGAGAAATTGTCACTTACCCAGTAGTGGAAACTCAACAAGAACAACAAGTATGTCGGCGGGTGATTGCGCCGGCTGAGATTACGCCCAATCAAGTAGCAGAAATAGAAGCGATCGCACATACTCTATTAAATAGCCTAGAAGTAGTGGGAATTTTTGGAATTGAGCTATTTCTTAGTGCTAAGGGCAAAGTTCTGGTAAATGAAATTGCTCCCCGTACCCACAATTCTGGGCATTTTTCTATTGACGCTTGTGAAACTTCTCAGTTTGAGCAGCATCTCAGAGCCGTTTGTGGTTTACCTTTAGGGAATCCAGCTTTGCACTGTGCTGGTGCTGTGATGGTTAACCTACTGGGGTATGAAAATTCTCACAGCGATTACCAAAGCCAGCGTCAAAAAATAGCAGAGATTCCGCAGGCGTACCTTCACTGGTATGGGAAGACAGAATCACGTCCTGGGCGGAAGTTGGGACATGTCACCGTTTTGCTAGATAATCAAAATAGAGAATCGGCAACTGCCATCGCCCACACCATAGAATCTATCTGGTATCCCAGGTAAATTAATCAAAAACTTTCGATGTTGAACACACAACATCTTTTGAAAAGCTATAATGAGTGAGTTGCACTACGACGTTGGTGACTGCCATCAAGTTTTTTGATCTATGCCTTTAAAGACAAGGGAGTCAACAGTTCTCGTGGCAGTAGACCGGGCATGTACCCGGAAACTTTAAACGAGGAATTAGGTTCCCACCTGGTTAAACCAGGTCATAAACTTAGGTAAAACGGCGTCGCGGTGAACTTAAAATTATTAGCTCCTAAAGTCAGTTAGAACTTCAGTAGGGAGATGTCACCGAATTTTAGATTTTAGATTGAAGATTCAAACATCGTAAATTTAAAAAGGTCTGTTCGCGCAGCGTCTCCAAGAGTATACGTGTCACCTGAAGGCGAAGCCCATAGCCCGACTAGGAATGAATTCCCAGTCTCATGGCAAAAGTAATCTAAAATATTACTAAAAATTATTATACTAAAAACGGTTTGAAACTTGACTTTTCAAGAATAGTTAAAAGTATTATTAAACAAAGCCTCCAGCCGCTCAAGCAAAAGTCCAGCTATTAGCCGTTTTCAGTATACCCCGCCGCAGAACAATTGGTGTGTTACCGCTACAACATAACGCACCCTACAATTATATAATTAGTAGCAACACTTGGTAATAAAAATAAAATCTGTATAACTTGATTCTAAATTAGGTATCGTTCAGAGTTAAAATTGCACAATTGCATTAAATTGTGGTTAAAGCTACAAAAAATTGTCACAACAACTAACTAATAACGTATTTCCAGCCTCGGTCTTCCGACTAGAGAGTGGTTTAACTTTTATTCATCAAGAGATTCCCACTACACCTGTAGTTGTAGCGGATGTTTGGGTGCGTGCTGGAGCAAGCCTAGAGCCAAAACCGTGGTTCGGCATGGCGCACTTTTTAGAACACATGATTTTTAAAGGTACGGCGACATTACCCCCTGGAATGTTCGATGCCAAAGTTGAAAACCGGGGTGGCGTAAGTAATGCGGCGACAAGCTATGATTATGCTCATTATTCACTCACCACAGCCGCCCCTTATTTAAAAGATACTCTGCCCTACTTGGGAGAACTCCTGCTCAATGCGGCAATTCCAGAAGATGAATTTAGCCGCGAACGGGATGTGGTTCTAGAGGAAATTCACTCTTGTCAGGACGATTCCGACTGGATAGGATTCCAAACTCTGATTCAAAGCATCTATCCATATCACCCTTACGGACGTTCGGTGCTGGGTACTGAGCAAGAACTGATGCAGCAGTCACCAGAAGCAATGCGCTGTTTTCACCACGCCCACTATCAGCCGGAAAACATGACGGTGGTAATTGCTGGGGGTATAGCCCAGCAACCAGCTTGGGAATTAGTCAATCGTTCATTTACTGATTTTGCCGGACGCTCGAATTGTCCGCAGTTTGAGCAAGTGAAAAAACCAGTGATAACAGGAATTCACCGTCAGGAACTGTGTTTACCACGCATAGAGCAAGCGCGATTGTTGATGGCGTGGCTGGTACCAGGAGTAGAGAAAATCCGCACTGGCTATGGTTTAGATTTTTTGTCGGTGTTATTGGCACAAGGACGGACTTCGCGTTTAGTGCGCGATTTACGAGAAGATTTGCAATTGGTACAAGGAATTTGTAGTAGTTTTTCTCTACAACGGGAATCAAGTTTATTTACAATAAGTGCCTGGTTGGAACCAGAAAAACTGGAGGAAGTTGAGTCTTTAATTTGCGCTCATTTGGACAATTTGCAGACTAGAGGAATTAGTGAACCGGAACTTGCGCGTACACGCAGGTTGCTGTGTAATGAGTATGCGTTTTCTACCGAAACGCCAAATCAGCTGACAGGGCTTTATGGGTATTACAATACCATCGCCAAAGCGGAATTGGCTGTGACATATCCCCAGCAGATTCAGTCTTTTGATGCCCAAGAACTGCAAAAATTAGCTAAACAGTATCTTTCACTGGAGAATTACGCAGTTACTGTACTTAGACCGTGTTAGTTATTGGGCATGGGGCATGGGGCATTAGTTTTTGACAA
>CAZZZY010000622.1:0-4214 GCA_964658545.1 uncultured Acetobacteraceae bacterium
CTACGTTAAAAAAACTGACTTTAACAAAGACTTTTAGCCTTAACCCAAGCGTATTAACACCCATCCTACAAGAGAATTTGGGATGTTTTTTTCTTTGGAAGTCCCTTATCCGACGACGGTAGATGTAACGAACTAATGGTTAGTGGTTATTGATGGTTGAACCACCACTAACCACTAACTATTCTCACATTCTAATGACTTGCTACTACCTCTCCTTCAAGGCGAACTAGTCGGTCTGCCAAAAGTTTTTCAAGGTCTTCTAGTGCCTTGGTGAAACCTTTGATGCCCTCGTCTAGTTTGTCATTTGCCATGCGGTCAGCAGTGTGCATTTTGTCATAGCTAGCTTTGTCAATGGATATCTTTTCAATTTCCAAGTTTGCTACCTTGGCGGGGTCAAGTTTGCGTGGCAGTTCTCCCACAGTTGCTTGCAATTCAGCCAAAAGTGATGGCGAAATGGTCAGCAAATCACTACCTGCTAGTTCAGTAATTTCACCAAGATTACGGAAGCTAGCTCCCATAACTTCGGTTTTATAGCCGAATTTCTTGTAGTAGTTGTAGATTTTGGTGACGGACAAAACTCCTGGATCTTCCGTTGCTGGGTAGCTATCGCGTCCAGTATCTTTTTTGTACCAGTCGAGAATTCGACCGACGAAGGGAGAAATTAGGGTAACGCCAGCTTCTGCACAGGCGATCGCTTGGTGAAGACCAAACAACAAGGTAAGGTTACAGTGAATACCTTCTTTCTCCAAAATTTCCGCAGCGCGAATGCCTTCCCAGGTGGCGGCAATTTTAATTAACACGCGATCGCGGCCAATTCCAGCAGCTTTATACTGGGCAATTAAGTCCCGTGCCTTAGTCAGGGTAGCTTCGGTATCGTAAGACAAGCGAGCATCTACTTCTGTAGACACGCGACCGGGAATGATTTGCAAAATTTTTAATCCAAAGGCAACTGCCAAACGGTCAAAAGCTAGAGAAACTATCTGTGCTTGGGTGGCTCCGGCTCCAGCATCTTTCTTCGCTTGTAGTAAAGTTTGATCAACAATTCCCTGATATTCTGGCATTTGCGCCGCAGCAGTAATCAGAGAAGGATTGGTGGTGGCATCTTGGGGTTTGAACTTTTCAATTGCCTGGATATCCCCTGTATCGGCGACCACAACAGTCACTTCTCGCAATTGTTCCAGTAAATTCTTAGACATAGAATACTCCGTGATGTTTGTTTAGGATTTACTTATTCCCCAGTTCTTTGCACTCTTTACTGTTCCTTCAATTCTGATTCTGGCAATTTTTCTTAATCATTGCCCAATTTTGCTTACTATCTTGAGCCACAGCCCTATTCTAAGCGCCTTATGCCGAAATTGGCTGTCCAATGGAATGCACTTTGATTAAACTAGTTGTGCCCGATTTACCAATTGGCACACCAGAGGTAATTACTACTTTATCGCCCTTATTAGCCAGACCCATATCCACAACTGTGTTCACCACATTGGTAAACATCTCTTCGGCATGGTGGACTGGTGGGATCAGCAAAGCTTCCACACCCCAAGAAAGTGCGAGTTGACGATAAGCAGTGATGTCAGAGGTTAGGGCAATAATGGGAGAAGTCGGCCGGTATTTAGACACCATCCTCGCCGTACTTCCTGATGAAGTGTTACAGAGAATTGCTCGTGAGCCTGTTTCATAAGCGATGCGACACACGGATTCTGCTACAGATTCGGTAACGCTGAGACTACCTGCTTCATGACACCAGGCGTGTCTGCTACCCTCATCTAGAGCCTGTTCTGTCCGCACGGCGATGTTGTGCATCATCTGAACGGCGGCGATGGGATATTGTCCGACAGCTGTTTCACCAGAAAGCATTACCGCATCCGTACCATCTAAGATGGAGTTGGCAACATCAGTTGCTTCAGCACGGGTGGGATCGGGGGCGCTAATCATCGACTCTAGCATTTGGGTGGCTGTAATTACCGGCTTGCCAGCCCGATTGCAACGGCGAATAATATCTTTTTGAATGAGGGGTACTTCGTGAATTGGCACTTCCACCCCTAAATCGCCACGGGCAATCATAATCGCGTCGGCAACTTTTAGAATGGAGTCAAAGTTTTCTAGTGCCTCTGCTCTTTCGATTTTGGCAATTAGGCGGATGGAAGCACCAGCAGCTTCAATCATGCGCTTGGCGGGTTCTAAGTCTTGTGGCGATTGGACGAAGGACACCGCTACCCAGTCTACACCCAACTGAATCCCAAAGCGCAGATCCAGCAAGTCTTTTTCGGTGATGGAACTAACAGGTAAAGGAGTTTGTGGTAAGTTTACTCCTTTATGTGTAGAAATTAACCCGCCAGTTTTCACTTGAGCGCGAATGCGATCGGCATCGCGATCGGTAACAATCAACTTGACGCGACCATCATTAATTAAAATTGGTTCACCTGGTCGCACCATTGCGAATAAAGTCGGCAATGGTAGGGGGAGTTCGTCGATACTCTCACCCTTTTCTTGCAAAACAAAGGTGACTTCAGTACCAGCTTCTAAATTTAACCCTTCCGGTGGTAAAGTTCCCAAGCGAATCTTGGGGCCACACAGGTCTTGCATAATTGCGATCGGCTTTTGTTGCTCAGTGCTAATTTGTCTGAGATAGTGAGCAGTTTGGGCGTGGAATTCATAAGCCCCGTGGGAGAAATTCAACCGTGCTACATTCATTCCAGCTTCTACCAAGCCTCGTAGCTTTTCGGGTGCAGATGTAGCCGGCCCAACAGTACAAATGATTTTGGTTCGACGCATAGGGATTAGGGGTTGAGGAGTAACCTGTAAATTTGGATAGTTTGTGCGATCGCCCAAACCGTACAAACTCACACGTGCTTCATATCACTGGTTTGCTAAGTAAAGATACTAAATTACGTTTGATTTTTGAAGTATTTACCATTTGACCCAAATCCCAAATGGGGGAGTGGGGAATGGGGATTGGGGAGTTGGGAAAAATTTATTAATTACTAATGCCCCATGCCCCATGCCCAATAACTAATCAAACCACAGCAACTTTCATGGTGAGTTGTTCCTTTTGTGACATAGATAAAATCAAGTCAATTACGCGATTCGAGTAGCCCCATTCGTTGTCATACCACGCAATTACCTTGAAGAAGTTGGAATTCAACTCAATCCCAGCACCCGCGTCGAAGATACTGGAATGAGTATCACCTTGAAAATCTGTGGAAACTACTTCTTCATCGGTATATCCTAAAATACCCGCTAGTGAACCTGCGGCAGCCTCCTTCATCGCAGCACAGATTTCTTTATAACTAGTAGCTTTGGCGGTTTTGAAAGTTAAATCAACCACAGAGACATCGGGAGTCGGAACTCGTAATGCCATACCAGTCAATCTACCCTTCAATTCTGGTAAAACCAGTGCTACGGCTTTAGCTGCGCCTGTGGAGGAGGGAATAATATTCTGACTTGCACCTCGACCACCCCGCCAGTCTTTTTTGCTGGGGCCGTCTACAGTTGGCTGAGTGGCAGTCATAGCATGAACTGTGGTCATCAATCCTTCAGTCAACCCAAAGTTGTCATTGATGACCTTAGCTATAGGAGCTAGACAGTTTGTAGTGCAGCTAGCATTGGAGACAATGATATCTTTACTGGGGTCAAATAGGTGATGATTTACACCCATTAGCAAAGTAGTAACTCTATCTGGATCTTTAGTGGGAGCGGAAATTACTACTCGCTTTGCACCTGCCTTCAGGTGGTTTGCGGCTCCTTCGTAGTCAGTGAAGAGTCCCGTAGATTCCACGACATAATCTGCACCTAATTTTCCCCAAGGTAACTCAGCTGGATTCCTCACCGACACACAAGGAATAAAGTGCCCGTCAATGAGGATGCCGTCTTCCTTGGCTTCAACCTTATGCTTTAATCTACCGTGGGTTGAGTCGTACTTTAATAAATAAGCGAGGTTATCTGGTGGTACTAGGTCGTTAATGCCTACAAACTCGATATTGGGATTATCGAGGCCAGCGCGAAGCACAAGTCGCCCGATTCGACCGAAGCCATTGATACCAATTTTCAATTTAGTCAAGATTAAACCTCCCATTGTGGAAGTTGAACAAAAGGAGAAAGTTAAAAGTCAAAATAGATTGCCTTTTACTCTTTACTCTTTGATCCTGACAGTCTCAGTCGGCTAAGACATATTTACTTGGCATCTTTTAAGGATTGGGCATTGGGCATTGGGC
>CAZZZY010000623.1:0-4203 GCA_964658545.1 uncultured Acetobacteraceae bacterium
ATTATATCGGCTGAATAATGGGCAGTTGCTATTGAGTCGAAAATGTTCTAATTAAAATGGCTGATAGCGGACTGAAAAATTAAAGCCATTATCTTGCAGCGAAGTACCGCGATCGCTTGTGCCAATCAATGGTATACCATAGTCTGCGCGCAATAGCAAATTCTTATAAGGTTGCCAGTTCAAACCTAACCCCAGACTAGCGATGGTTTGTGGGTCGGGATTGCTAGCGCGATTGTTCCAAGCTGTACCAATGTCAAAAAATGGTATTAGTTGTAGTGTTTCCACATTCGATGCGAGGGGAATGCGAACTTCCACACCGCCAACTACCCCATTGTCAGCCACAAGTTGATTTTGACTATAACCGCGCACAGTATCAACTCCCCCAATGCTAATTTTCTCCAGCGTTAGCAAGGAATTAGGAGTTAGTTGAGTGTTAATTTTGGACAGCATCAAGATGCGGGGAGATAGTCGTTGTACCCATTGAAATTGTCCCACCCAGGAGAAAAAACGCCCATCAGTACCACTATCGTTGACAGTTGCATCAAAAGCACCAATTCCAAAACTAAATTGCGATCGCGCTGCTAAGACACTGTTAGTATTACGTTGTAACCAATCTTGGGAAAAGCGGATTACCGTAATTCTTGATTTCCCGTCTTCGGGGCCTTCAGTAAAGGAGAAGGGGATATTATCGAGTATGAAGGTTTGACTTTGCTCTAAATCGAATGCTAACGAGAGAGCAAATTCGCTGTTTGGCCTGTGAATTAGGGGTTGACGGACGTTAAAAGAAAGGGTTTCGGCTTCGCTGCGGATATTCAAGTCACGAAATTCGCTTTCAATAATGCGGCTACTACTGTTACTGTAGCGGACACCAATGGTTCCATCTAAGGCGTTAAAGGGAATAGAATAACTGATATTGTAAGTGTCTAAACCTTCACTAGCAGCATATTCAGCATTGAATTTATCCCCCAACCCTAACAAATTATCGTGAGCAATAAAAACAGTCCCTTGTTCTGAACCAACGCTAGGTGATTGGTCATTTGCAAATATTACCCCAGCGTGGAATGCTGGCGATTCGGTAATTGTCACCTGTAAAATATTACTACCTGGGGTGCTACCTGCGGTTAACTCGGCGTTGACTCGTTTAATAGCAGGATCAAGTTGTAATAATTGCAACGCTTCTTCAAGGCGTTTTTGATTTAAAGGCTTACCCGCCAGCCGTGCAATTCGGGAACGCACGTATGCAGCTTGCAATCTTTTTAACCCTAAAATGGAAATTCCTTCGAGTTCGCCTTCCACAACTTGGATTTGCACAACACCGCTAGCGATATCTTGATTGTTGGGAATAAATGCACCACTGGTAACATAGCCATTATCAACATAGAGTTTGGTAATTTGCGATCGCAGTTGCAATAACTGCTCAAATGTGATGTTTGTATTTTCTAAAGGCCGTTTTAACTTGGTAATTTCATCTTTTAAAACAGAATAGCCTGTGACTTGGATTTCTTTGACAAAGAAACTTTCACCACTAGGAAAGGTGGTATCAGGTAGATTTTCCTGGTGGGGTGATGGGAGTATGGGAACAGTTGGTGCGGGTGGTGTGGGAGGAATATTTGGTGATGGTGATGGTTGAGGAATGGTTTGTTCCACTTTCCCTGGAATATTGGGGGGAATTGTTATTCCAGATGGGGGTGTCGATTGGGCAAATACTGCGAGTGGAATGATGCTGGTGCAAGAACAAGAAAGTAATATGAAAAAAAGCTGTTGAACCCGGAGGTAGAAACCCATTGTTTATCTACGATTAGTAAAGGTTATCATTTATCATTGGTAAGGGTTTTAGATATATTTACATTTGGCAACATACTTTTATTTATTCCCACCAACTAACTTAGCGATCGGATTAATAATTAGATATTTAACAATTATTGTCGCTTCATTAAAATACCATAGTACTTTGCTTGATGATTACATCTTTATCTAATCATCAAGATCCGATTTAGCTATGATAATATTTATAATTTACGCATTGATCAGACAAAAAATACAGTAAAAAAATATGCGATAGCGCAAACTCTGACTTGTCAGCTTGCTGAATTACAAGACAACTTGAAACACAGATAATTTACGCTATCTATATTTAACGGGACAATATAGTTTCCACATTTACAGCCGAGCATTGTCGTAGATTATCGCAAGTATACGCTGTTAGTGAACCATCAGGCTCAACAGAAAACAAAAAATTATCAGCAGCATAAGTAGGGTGTCTTGTGGAAGTTCCAGCATAGACAGGGTTATCTCCCAATAAAACTAATCCTTGAGAGGAAGACTTGAGGCTAACTTCTTGGTCTACAGCCTGACTTCTAT
The DNA here is from genome assembly GCA_964658545.1 of uncultured Acetobacteraceae bacterium. Lineage (GTDB taxonomy): Bacteria > Cyanobacteriota > Cyanobacteriia > Cyanobacteriales > Nostocaceae > Nostoc. The sequence goes on from CAZZZY010000623.1 coordinate 2,362, forward strand.
TTATTGTAGAATCAAAATATCTAGTTCTCATCGCTCCATAATATCCTTCCATCACCAGGACGCTTTGATAGACGACCCCATCAACGCTATATCTTAGATTCCAACTTCCATAAAGCGGAGAATTTGCATCTACAAGTTGCGCGATCGCATAAGATGAAGATTGAGAAACAACTGGTGTTTGTGCTAATATATTTTTAGCATCTGCTGACTTGATACCAAATAATCCCATTCCAGTTACTAAAATTGCGATTGAGGCGGTTTTTTTAAAATTTGGTAATGTCAAAGATGTTGTTAAAACTGTGTTGCAAATTAATTTGTCAAACATAACCAACCTCTCAAACTGAGTTAATAGAACAACGATATTTTCATCAGCAACGGTTGATAAATTGATGATTTTTGCTGTTTTCCGATTCATTAACCGTTTCTTTAATACTCAGATTATGGTAAACGACTAAGAAATGCATTCATCTTTTATGCACATATAGTTGCATAAATTGCATGGTGCGATCGCATGATTGTGCGTGCCATTTTGCAGAAAACTGCATATATAGCCGTTACTATTCAATTCTGGCTTTGCCTTTTCTAGTATCCAAACGGCTGAGTTGTTGTTTCAGGAGTTTCTGGACACATCAGGGTATTTTGAGCAAGTTAATGCGATCGCATCTGAGTTGCATCGAGTGGGGTATTTTGGCCCTGTCTGCATTGATTCAATGCATTTATTCCATCAAAATCAAGCGCAGAGGATCTAAACGCACATACCAAGGAAAAGGTTGATCTTTCATAGTCGCCCATTTTTCTTTGAAGACTTCAGCTTGCAGATGATAATCTTGAGAATTCTTGCCAGCAGAATTTAGTTTGAGAAACAACGTCATTCGATGGGGTGTTTCACTTGTGCGTACTACCCAGCAGGGAAAGGTATTTTCCTGTGATGAGTTGTTGGTAAAAATGACCTGATGGGCACGAATGCCGATGTGGGATAATTCGCTCTTGACTGGTTCAATTACTTGGAGAGTACAACCCCAATCAATGGCTTCCACCTGTTGCGATGATTGCAGAACAGCCCGGGAGAAGTTCTTACATCCGGTGATTTGGGCGACACCAACGGTAGTAGGATGCTGAAAAATATCATCTTTACTGCCATAATGAATGGCTCTACCATGTTCTAATACCAACAAATTTGGACAAATCCGATAAGCTTCTTCCATATTATGGGTGACAAATAGAGTCACACCTTGGTAGCCACCAAGAGTTTCTGTCATTTGCTCCTCTAACTGACTACGGAGATGGGTGTCAAGGGCCGAAAACGGCTCATCTAAAAGCAATGCTTCCGGTTGACTAGCTAATGCTCTTGCCAAGGCTACCCGTTGTTGTTGACCCCCAGAAAGTTGGTGCGGATAGCGATCGCCTAATCCCTGCAACTGCATCGCTATTAGTTGCTCCTCTACCTGCACTCTAATACTCCCAGCAGATAGTTTTTTGGGCAAGCCAAAAGCGATATTTTGCGCCACACTCAGATGTGGAAATAGGGCGTAATTCTGCACTAAAAAACCGATACGCCGAGCGCGACTGGGTAGATTAATTCCTTTTTCTGAGTCAAACAGGACTCTGCCATTTAAAACTATGCGTCCACAAGAGGGCGTTTCTATCCCCGCAAGACAGCGCAAAATCATGCTCTTACCTGCTCCCGAACCCCCTAACAATCCCAAGGGTTGCTGATCAGTAGTGAAAGCAACTTTTAAATGAAAGCTAGGAAGTATTTTTTCAATGTTGACAAACAACCCACCAGATTCAAAGTTAGAGTGCGGGTTGTAGAGAATTTCTCCCCCCGCTCCCTCTGGTTCC
>CAZZZY010000624.1:0-4181 GCA_964658545.1 uncultured Acetobacteraceae bacterium
ATAAAAAATATGCATCTGGGTAGATGAAAAATCAGTCAAGGGGTAGCTTAAAATACAAGGGATATAAATGATCAAACCAAACCGTAAAAAATACGGAAGTTTACTACGCTAGATAGATGCGGTTAGAGAACACTCAATGTTAAATGTTAACCGCTTGCGGCTGCAAGATATATTCAAAATCCCCGCAAATTCACTTATGATTTTTGGCATAAGTGTAATTTCCATCTTGGTTGGTAGCTTGGTGCTAGTTGGCTGGTGGTTTGGCATTGAAGTTCTCAAGCAGGGCTTTCCTGGTAGTCCTGCCACAATGAAAGTCAATACAGCACTATGCTTTGTACTGTCTGGTGTGTCATTGTTGCATTTTTCAAGAGCAGAGGGTAGGGAGAAAAGAACAATTCAAAATTCCCCTCACTCTTCTACACCTCGACTCTTTCGCTTTCCTACTCTGATAATTTCCCGGATCTGTGCAATAGCAGTGACTACAATTGCTGCACTGACATTGACTGAATATCTGTTCGGCTGGAATCTTGGCATTGACGAATTGCTATTGCTTGATTCGCCAACCAGTATGGCGACATTGTATCCGGGACGAATGGGAGCGAACACAGCGCTGAACTTTATCTTAGTCAGCGTCGCCTTACGGATTTTGATTCATCCAAAAACTCACCGCAGTTATTGGTATGCTCAGATTCTGGCTCTGATAGCTACTTTAATTTCCTTTCAAGCACTCATGGGCTATGCCTACAAAGTGAAAGTTCTCTACGGACTTGCCCCTCATACAACATCAATGGCGTTACACACAGCCTTGTTGTTCATCTTACTAAGTATGGGCATCCTGTGGGCACGGGCAGAACAAGGATTAATGAGGGTAGTTACAAGTGATAGTTATGGTGGCTTACTTGCACGTCGTTTATTAATTGCCGCGATCGCAGTACCTTTTATATTGGGGTGGGTAATTGTTGAAGGTCAACGCGCAGGACAATACGATCCGGCTTTTGCAATATCGGTGTTTGCCGTCGTCCTGATTGTGATTTTTACTATTTTGATTTGGCAAAGTGCCAGGGTTATTGAACGCCTCAGCCATGAACGCGATCTTGCCCAGGAAACACTGAGAACCTATGAAAATAAACTGGGGAGTTTCGTAGATTCTAACGTCATCGGCATCATGTTTGGTGACGTTTACGGTGGTATCCAGCAGGCAAACGACGAATTTCTCAGGATGATTGGTTACACGCAGGAGGATTTGTTAGCAGGTGGGTTAAGTTGGAGCAAGATCACACCACCAGAGCATCTATACTTGGATGACCTAGGTATCACCGAAGCACAAGGAAACACCAACGCTACTTGTACGCCCTACGAAAAAGAATATATTCGCAAGGATGGTAGCCGCATCCCGGTTTTAGTTGGTTACGTACTGCTAGGAGAAAACCGAGAGGAGTCAGTCGCATTTATCCTCGATTTGAGCGAACGCAAGCTTGCAGAGGCAGAACAACAAAAATTAGTATCCCTAGTAGAAAATAGCTCTGACTTTATCGGCATCGCCACCCTTGAGGGTCAATTCCTCTACATAAATGATGCAGGTCAAAAGCTGGTAGGGCTTGCTAGCCTTGATGAGGTGAGGCAAAAAGCAGTATTAGATTACTTCATGCCTAAAGACAAAGCCTATTTTCAAGAATATATATTACCGAATGTGCTATTAGAAGGGCGCTGGCAGGGAGAATTCTGCTTTCGGCATCTCCAAACAGGTCAACCAATACCAGTTGATTATAATATCTTCACTGTTACAGACACCAACACAGGTCAGCCAATTGCCTTAGCAACTGTGACTCGCAACATCAGCGAGCAAAAACTGGCTAAGGAACAAATCTTACGACTAAATAAGGATCTACAGCGCCGCATTACTGAGTTACAAACTTTGTTGGAGGTAATTCCCATTGGAATTGGTATTGCCGAAGATCCACAATGCCAAAATATCAAGGTAAATCGTGCTTTTGCGAAGCAGTTGGGGATATCGCCAGATACTAATGCCTCCCTCAACGCTCCCTTGGACAAAAAATCGACAAGCTTTAAAATCTACCGTGAGGGAAGGGAACTTTCAGCAGAGGAACTCCCAATGCAATACTCTGCTGCTCATGGTGTCGAAGTTGTAGGTTGTGAACTCGATATTGTCCATGAAGATGGAAAAGTTGTCAAGTTGTTAGAGTCTGTTGCACCATTGTTTGACGAAGAGGGTAAAACCAGAGGAAGCGTTGGTGCATTTTTAGATATTACGGAGCGCAAACAGGCAGAGGAAGTACTTCTAAATCAACAAAAATGGCTGGAGGATGTATTAAATCTGATGCCAAGACCGTTGCTGTTTATTGAACCAGGAACGGCAAGGGTAACTTTTGCTAATCGCTCTGCTGATGAATTGGCTGGGGGCGAATTTCCCAAAGGTGTACCAGCAGAAGATTATCACACAGTTTATCACTATACAGATGCAGCTGGCGATCGCATCCCCAATGAGCAAATGCCAGGAGTGCGGGTTGCCCTTGGCGAACGTCTCAATGGTTTGGAGGTAGACTGGCACACTCCCTCTGGTGTCCGCTCCCTACTGATATTTGCTGATACCTTACCAGCAATGCATGGTCATCCAGCTACCTGTATCTTGGTGTTCCAAGAGATTAGCAACATCAAGAAAATACAAAAAGCGCTCTCGTTAGGTTACAAAAGGCTAAAGCTATTATTTGACACAGCTAGCGATTTACTATCAAGTCAGCAACCAGTAATACTAATTGATAACGTCTACCGCCAACTCTCAGATCAAATTGGTTTAGATATTTATTTTAACTATTTGGTTGAGGATAACTCCCAGGTAATGCGGTTAGAGTCTTGCAGTGGCATTTCCCCAGAAATGGCAAAGGAAATTGAGTGGTTGGCGTTTGGTGAAACGATTTGTGGCACTGTAGCGCAGAAACGCCATCCCATAGCTGTAGAGAATGTGCAGCAATCCACTGAACCGCAAACAGAATTGATTCGATCATTAGGAATTACTGCTTATTATTCATACCCATTGATTGCCCAAGGACGTTTGTTGGGTACTCTTTCTTTTGGCAGCTGCACTCTGTTAAGCTTCACCGACAATCAAAAGGGAATGATGCAAGCAGTATGCGACCAAATAGCGATCGCAATGGAACGGTCTAGTTTAATTGCTTCTTTGCAACAACAAACTGAGCAATTGCAAGAGGCTAACCGGATGAAAGATGAGTTTCTAGGGATATTGTCTCACGAATTGCGATCGCCCCTCAATGCCATTCTGGGCTGGGCACAATTACTACAACGAAGCAGGCTTAGTGAAAGCCAAATGGCTAGGGCTACGGAGACAATTGAGCGCAATGCTAAAGTGCAAACCCAGCTAATTGAAGACTTGCTGGATGTATCGCGGATGATTAGAGGCAAGTTACGCCTCAATGTCTCTACTTGTAATTTGATTCCGATAATAGAGTCAGCCATCGAGACTGTTAGTCTAGCAGCCCAATCCAAGGAAATTGATTTAAGATTTTCCCTCATTCCCTCCAAAGAAACACCAAATTCAGATTGGGAATTAAGATTTAATAACAAAAATCTAGAATCTCTAAAATCACCATCCCAAATCAGTCAATACTCACAGGAAAGCTTGCAGGGTGAAAATTCTCAATTCTTAGTTTTCGGTGATTTCGAGCGTTTGCAGCAAATCATCTGGAATCTGCTAGCCAATGCCATCAAATTCACACCCACAGGAGGACAGGTAGAGGTGCAATTGTCAGTTGTCACTGGCCAAGAAAAACGACAAACAACGGATAAATATGCCCAAATTCAGGTGATTGACACAGGTATTGGTATCAGTCCTGATTTTCTCCCTTACGTCTTTGATCGCTTTCGTCAAGCTGATAGTTCTAATACTAGAACCTATGGTGGATTAGGACTAGGATTAGCGATCGTGCGTCATTTAGTAGAATTACATGGCGGTACTGTCCACGTGGATAGTCCAGGTAAAGAGCAAGGAACAACGTTTACACTTAAGCTCCCACTTCTGAAAACGTCATTTTGAATTTTGAATTCCGCCTTGCGGTACTAGTAGTCTGTCAAATTTAAATTGACGGGTAATACCAATTCGCAATTCGCAATGACGCTCGTTCGCGTAGCGTCTCCCCTTGGGAGAA
>CAZZZY010000625.1:0-4176 GCA_964658545.1 uncultured Acetobacteraceae bacterium
CCTTGTCTTCCTCATCCTCCCCACTCCCCACTCCTAACCCCAGGAACCTAAATATGAATTGGAGGTCTATAATACAGAGTTATCCTCAATGGTTAGCCAGTATTTTGATTTCGTCTTAGTCGTTGACTTGCAAAAACCACCACGAGTTTCTCACAATTTCTATTCCTCTAACCACTGCTTAAGAGACAGGAACTTCTCACAGGTAGAGGACATGGGATGCAGTTCAATCTAGAATTCAAAATTGGTCATAAACCTATTTGAAATTCCTGTTTACTTTTATGTCGGCAAAGTTGAAATTCTTTTTGATTGTGATACCAAGTATCTTTGCCACTGCTGGCGCTGGAGTTTATATTATCCAGCGCCAGCAATCTGCACTAATTTTTGAGACTAGTAATGGACAAACCCAGCAGGTGAGAGCAATACATCAGTCTCAAGAGGTTGTAGCATACCCAGACCGTTTTGATTATAAGACTATACCTCTAGAAAAGATTAACTCATCTCTTCAAGGGAGCGATCCTGCTACCCTTGCTCTGAATGCCTTTGATGACATAGCACCAGTACAAGGAACGCGGAAGGTGGAGGTAGCTTATCCGCAACGAAATCAGGCCCTTGTGACGATTACGCAAATCAAGCGGGGTGATGATTCAGTGGGTACAGTTAAATATCGAGTTGAGATGTCAGCCTTCGGGCGATCGCTGTTTATTAGTTCACCTCCAGTCTGGCAAATTGTTTGGGCTGGCTCCCAGGTGGAATGTTGGGCTGGGAGCCGCTCCCACACTAAGTTAAATCACATCTGTCATTAGTCATTGGTAATTGGTCATTAGTCACAAAACAAATGACAAATGACAAATTTAAATGTCGCCGCGAATTTCTTCTACAACGCCATCGCGGAGAACGATTTCGACCTGCATTTTGCTAATCAGGTTATCTCCCGTCTCTACCTTGAAGAAGCCTTCCATTTGGAATTGGTTGACTTCCTGATCCTGCTGGAGAAACTGCACTTGCTGGAGGTTTTGCAGCAACTGATTTTTCTGCTCTAAAAATTCACTTTTCTTTTGATTGACTTGGAGTTGAATATTGTCAATTTGTTGGAGGGTCTGGGGGCCTGGTGGTTGCAGACTCTGCTTTTGAATTGCCGCGATCGCTCTTTGTCCTTCTACGTCTAGCTGTTGCAGTTGTTGATCAAGTTGATTGATCTGTGTTTGCAGCTGCTGTTGTACTTCCTCTTTCCAGAGGGGAGTCACAATGACTTTGACGTTAACGACGCGTTTGAGAAGCAAATTAGATTTGGAGACATCCATAAATATTTCACGTTCACTCTTTACAGTTGGGAGGTGGAATTATCAGGCAAACATGCCGTCAATAATATCGTGATAGCGATCCGTGACGATATGTCGGCGAACTTTCAGTGTTTGTGTCATCAAACCATTTTCCATTGAAAATGGTTCCAGAATGAGTTTGAATGTCCCGATGCGGTCATCCGGTCGAAAGCCTGGACGATTTTGCACTTCTCGATTCAATTCTTGCCGAAATAAATCCTGGATCATTCTACTCTCCCAGTCAATTTTTTGACTAGGTGAAGAAGCAAGTTGCTCGTTTTGCGTATCCAGTGGCAAATTCTGACTTGCTACCCATTTTTCTAAGGCTTCGACATTGGGGACAATTAAGGCTCCCAGGCGGCGCTGATCTTGACCGACGAGCATAATTTGATCGATGTATGGCGATCGCAAACAGGCATCTTCGATTGGCTGTGGTTCGATGTTTTCCCCGTTAGTCAATACAATCGTATCCTTTGCTCTGCCAGTCAGCACCAAGTCGTCTTGTGGTGTCAGCCAACCCAAATCGCCGCTATCAAACCAACCTTCAGCATCAATGGCTTTCGCTGTGGCTTCGGGATTTTGGTAATAGCCTTGCATAATCTGCGGGCCCCTCAACAATACTAAGCCTCGCTTCTCTACTGGTAGAGGCACTCTTGTCTCAGGATCTACGATTTTAGCTTCGGTGGCGGGGAGTGGTAGCCCTGATGCACCAATCAAATTTCGCCAAGGACGGCGCACATGGGTAACAGGAGAAGTTTCTGTCAAACCATAGCCTTGCAAAATCTGCACACCAATAATTTCAAAGAAGTTATCGATGTGTCTGGGAAGCGCACCGCCGCCACTAATCATCTGCTTGACTTGTCCTCCTGTGGCTTCTCGCACCTTGGCATAAACCAGTCGTTCTCCCAAGGCATGGAAGGGTAATAAAACAGATGCTTGGATTTTAGCTGCTAATCGTTCGACGGCTGAGGCATGAAGATTATTTAAATTCAATTCCTGAGCAGTTCGCTGCGCTTTGATATATTTATCGCTAATGCCCAATAAAAAGTTAACTAGGCGTTGCTTATTTGCTGGTTGTTCGCGGAACTGTTTTTGCACTCCTTCATAAATTGATTCCCACAGGCGGGGTACACCCACCATGTAGTTGGGTTTAATTTGTCTCAAATCCCCTTTCACAGAGCGCAAGTTGGTGTAAACTTGTGTGCAACCTTGGGATAGTAGGTAATACTCAACAGTCCGCTCATAAATATGCCACGAAGGGAGGATACTGAGAACCATATCGCCGACATTTGGTTGCAATACTGTGCCAAAGGTTATCACCTGGTGCATCAAATTTTTATAAGACAGCATTACACCCTTGGGTTTGCCTGTAGTACCAGAGGTGTAAATTAGGGTTGCCAAAGCCTCACGGTTTTGCTTGACTGGCACAAAATTATGATTTTTACCAATTTCAATCAACTGTGCAAAATTCAGCACCTTGAGGGTTTCGTCTGTGGGTGGTGCTTCATCTGAAAGTAAGACGACCAAATGAATTGGTAAATCTTGGATCCGGTCTTGCAGTTTTTTAAGTGTCTTTAAATCCTCAACTACTATTGCCGTACTGCCGCTATTAGCAATGATAAATAGCAATTCTTCTTTTTCCGCTTGGGAACTACGCACCGCATCAACTGCTCCAGCAGTCATTATGCCTTGATCGGCAATAAACCACTGGGGACTGTTGTCAGAAATTAAGGAAATGCGATCGCCTACCTTCACTCCCAACGCCTGTAACCCAGTAGCAAATAGTTGTATTTGCTCTGCCAACTGGGTATAAGTAATCACTATTTCTGGTTTGGTGTGGGGGCTGCGGAGGGCGACAACATCACCAAATTTCTGAGATGCCAAAGGCCAAACTTCTGGTAATGATTCCACATTTGTGTAATCTACCAACCGCTTAAATGCCTCGCGTTCTTGCTCACTGATGTTAGATAAAAAAGAAGACGCGGTTTGGGTTTTTGACATAACACCTTACCTAAATATCGTAAATTAATTGTTTTTACAGCTTATTTGGTTATTCCGCTACAATAACTGCCCTTATTATCCACATTCCCCTCTGTGTATAATAATTCCAGGAATTCCACGTTTATATTTACAAAAATTTATGTTAAAGTTAGTTTACATAGAGTGCAAGCAATAGATGGACTGAACATCAATCCTAAACATAATATGATGCTTGCACCTGAAAACAGCGATGTCTACGACGGGCTACGCCTACGCCTATTTTTCACAGGGGATGATTACCTATGAATTTGATAGACGCTATACTGCTAACGCTCATCAACGCTGCTGCTTGCATGGCGTTTCCTAAGCTTGTAGCTATTCTTTTAGCGGATAAAACCAAACCTCATGAAGTGTCGCGGGATGGTTCAAAATTGGAAACAGCCAAAGTTGAACTTACGAGTTTTCCTTATTGTACAGCTTACTCATTGACAAGCAGTCAATACTGCAAATTCAGTCCTGATTTTTGTTCCAATTGTTCTCCGAATTGATGGACTATTTGCCAGGAAAAATTATGAGTCGTGAAGCGTAAAGCCCCCGCGTTTCCAAGCGGGGAATATAAGCGAATGACCGAATTTATTCGGTTGTCGTATGATTGAACTAATGGGCAGGGCATTGTCCATTGGATTAGATGACATAAGACGGGCTATGCCTGCAATCATTGTTTGACCCCAGAATCCCCCTTTTTCTAAACTGGGGAGTATGTCAATCGTTACTTGCGACTAACTTTGTAGATATATTGGGCAATTGGAAAAATGCATTTTTCTGATGCCTATATTTTCAAGTTCCCAATGATAATTTATGCATCTACTTAGTCAAG
>CAZZZY010000626.1:0-4154 GCA_964658545.1 uncultured Acetobacteraceae bacterium
TAACGCACCCTACGTATATTTCAGAAATCAAATATGAGTCCTATATAATTAAAAAATTCAACAGCTAAAAACAAATAATTTGAGTGAGAAAATATCAGATTTAACTACATATTTACCACTACCATCTATTGATACTACGCTTGCGTCTGCTAATCACCAAGGCTGTACTGCCAACTAGAATTAGCACAAACAAACCCCGCAATGGTGGAGTGTTAATTTCTAGGGCGATCGCTTTCCCTGACATTAAAGTTGCGATCGCATTGGCGTAAATTTCCACGCCTGACATGGGTTTAGCACTGTTACTAACAGCGACGGGATAATAATCATTATTTAACTTATCTGTCGCACCAATTAGCACTATCTTGTCTTTCAAGACCTTTCCCTGCTGCAAATAGGTGTTCCAGTTTTCTGGGTCGAGTCCGTGCCAAAAGGGTATTTGCTCAAATGTCCCCGCAGTCCCCCAAAAATAAATGCGATCGCCCTTTGGTCGGGGATAATTTATTTGTGCTGTCCTGAGTGCGCTTGGCGTGTCAAAAACGACATCTGCCGCTACAGAGCGGACACCTGCTTTGATTAATTTTGTAATTACCTGAGCATAAGCAGCACGTTTATAAGGATAAGATTTCAGTGTTTCTAGGTAGGCATACTGTTTCGGATTTGTTTTATAGTACTGTTCGGGAACTGATATTGACTGATCGTCTATTGCTAAAATTACGATGTCTTCTGGTGGCACAATCGGCCCACGTAGTTGAAAAAAGCCGGAAAGCGCCTTATTTTCCATCAATTGAACCGATTCCCTACCAGAAGCACTCAGCACTGCGGCTCCCATTACCCAAGCTCCAGCTAGGAGATGACCTAAGCGAATCATCCACCTAGACTGGCGAGCCGATGCTGTCGAGGTTACTTTTATCGGTTTACTTGACAGTCTATTGGCAGCAGAGACATAGTTTTTAGTTAAGGTAGATGTAGGTTCTTCTGCCATGTCGTGTTACTGATTGATTTAAGTCCAACACTTTTATTTATTCAGACCACGTTTTAGTGCAAGCACATTGAAATAAGACTTAAATGACAATCTTATACATTTGTAAAGTATCTTCTATTCATCAACAAACTTCTATTGGCAGAGCTAGCCCCCAAGAGATTTATACTCAGGTACTGCTTAATTTATTATTTTTCTGTTAAGTGGGTTACAACTAGTGATTGTCTCACAGATCAGAGCCGGATCTACTTCGCCTCTGCAATTGGTTACGGCGAGATTTTACCGTAACCTAACCAACAGGTACGCTCCTAACTGGGTGTTTTACCAGAAACTGTCCCAAGACCGTCTTCTGTCTTTGGCGCAATATTGGTACTCTCCACAAAGCTTATCCTGATACTGGCAGTTTTACTTATAGATAGTCATCAACTTATATCCTACCCTAAGCTTATGCTATACCTCTTTAGGAGTAAACTTTAGTGTTATACAGCAATGAATGCTGTGATTGGTTCAATTTTATTGGTAGATTTTGATCGCAGGGTAGCTCTTGCAGTGTCGGAGGTGAATAAGGTTTAGCACCCAGGATATCAACTCCAATGTTGCATCCGTTTTTATGCCTTGAAAGAGGTAGGATAAAAGCTATAGATGAAGAGCTACTTTATAGATATTAGCAAACAAGGCATTTGAAAATTGCTATAATCTATTGTTCCATCTAAATTCATTTATATTATTAGGTGTAAATTTGTATGGGTTCTCCAATGAATCGTCTGTCTATTTTTGTAGACGGAAACAATATGTTCTATGCTCAACAAAAAAATGGGTGGTTTTTTGACCCACGGCGAGTCTTAGAATACTTCAAACATGAACAATCAGAAACAACATTAATTAATGCATTCTGGTACACTGGCTTAAAAGACCCACAAGACCAACGAGGTTTTAGAGATGCTCTAATTAGTCTAGGATATACAGTCAGAACTAAAATTCTTAAAGAATATTATGATGATACATCTGGTCGTTACTCGCAAAAAGCGAATTTAGATATTGAAATTGTTGTAGATATGTTTAATACAGTAGACCAGTATGACCGAGTAGTATTATTCAGTGGTGATGGAGATTTTGAAAGAGCAATCGAACTATTACGCTCCAAAAATACACATATTACGGTAGTATCAACAGAAGGAATGATCGCTAGAGAGCTACGGAACGCTACTGATAGATATATAGATTTAAATGATATCAGAGATCAAATAGAAAAAACCGAAGGTTAATAGCCTTAGCAATTATTTACAAAGGTAAGAGTAAAAGAAAAACTAAGGTTGAAGATATATTGAGCCACAAGTAAAAACTAAACAACAAACCGCAAATGACAAACAAAACCGATCGAATCATCATTTTTGATACTACACTGCGAGATGGAGAGCAGTGTCCGGGAGCGACTTTGAATATAGACGAAAAGCTAGTTATTGCCAAACAACTGGCGCGTCTAGGTGTAGATATAATTGAGGCAGGCTTTGCCTTTGCCAGTCCTGGAGATTTTGAAGCAGTCAGCAAGATTGCCCAAATAGTGGGGACAGAAAATGGCCCAGTAATTTGCAGTTTGGCAAGAGCGATTAAAGCAGATATTGAAGCGGCCGCAGAAGCATTAAAACCAGCAGTTAACGCCAGAATTCACACATTTATTTCGACTTCTGATATTCATTTAGAGTATCAGTTGCGGAAGTCACGGGCAGAAGTGCTAGCGATCGCCGAAGAAATGGTAGCTTATGCTAAGTCGTTCATGACAGATGTCGAATTTTCGCCGATGGATGCGGCTCGTACCGATCCAGAATTTCTTTACCAAGTGTTAGAGCGAGCGATCGCAGCTGGTGCAACAACAGTTAACATTCCCGATACTGTAGGTTACACCACCCCTAGCGAATTTGGGGCAATGATTAAAGGCATTATCGAAAATGTCCCCAATATCGACCAAGCGATTATTTCCGTTCACGGCCACAATGATTTAGGCTTGGCAGTTGCTAACTTCTTAGAAGCCGTGAAAAATGGCGCACGGCAACTAGAATGTACAATTAATGGCATTGGCGAACGTGCCGGAAATGCATCATTAGAAGAATTAGTAATGGCGTTGCACGTCCGGCGGCAATACTTTAACCCCTTTTTGGGAAGACCAGAAGAATCTCAAGAATCTCTGACAAATATCGACACCCGACAAATTTACAAAACCTCACGCTTAGTTTCCAATTTGACGGGAATGTTGGTACAAGCAAATAAAGCGATCGTTGGGGCCAATGCATTTGCCCATGAGTCTGGGATTCACCAAGATGGTGTGTTAAAAAACAGGCTTACCTACGAAATTATGGATGCCCAATTGATTGGCTTGACAGACAATCAAATAGTTTTGGGCAAACATTCAGGGAGAAATGCTTTCCGCACCCGATTAAAAGAATTGGGCTTTGAGTTGTCGGATACTGAGTTAAATAAAGCATTCGTCAGATTCAAAGACGTAGCAGATAAAAAGAAAGATATCTCAGATTGGGATTTGGAAGCGATCGTTAATGATGAAATCCAACAAGCACCCGATTTGTTCCGGGTAGAATTGGTGCAAGTTTCCTGTGGTAGCAACGCCCGTCCCACTGCTACAGTTACCTTGCGGACTCCAGAAGGTGAAGAATTAACCGATGCTGCGATCGGTACTGGGCCAGTAGATGCAGTTTACAAAGCCATCAACCGGGTGGTGAATGTACCCAATGAGTTGATTGAGTTTTCTGTGCAGTCAGTAACAGCGGGTATTGATGCCATTGGAGAAGTGACGATTCGTTTACGTTATGAATCTAAGGTATTTTCTGGTCATGCAGCGAACACAGATATCATCGTGGCATCCGCACAAGCTTATGTAAATGCGCTGAATAGGTTGTATTCTGCATTGCAAACTCAAGAAAAGCAAGAGGAAGTAACTGCACAGAAAGTGTAAAAACACCTTTGTTATGATTAGCAGTTAGATGCAACACTGCATTAGACGTATTGCATAAGTCAAAATTTGTTAAATCGAACCACATATACACATAGATAAATGTTTGTGTGTATCCGTGGTTCTTTTGCTATTATAAATCCCTTTATGATCTCTTATCTCTGTGTCGCGCCAGTTGCTACAAGTCGGGGAACCCGCCCAACGCACTGGCTT
>CAZZZY010000627.1:0-4151 GCA_964658545.1 uncultured Acetobacteraceae bacterium
GCGATCGCCCTCTGCAATGCCTTAGATATTCTCTATCGTCAGCGAATTATTCATAAAGATATCAAACCTGCCAATATTTTAATTAATCCCGAAACTAAACAAGTTAAACTAATTGACTTCAGCATCGCCTCCCTATTACCACGGGAAACCCAAGAAATTCAAAATGCCAACGCCCTAGAAGGAACTCTTGCCTATCTTTCTCCAGAGCAAACCGGGCGCATGAACCGGGGGATAGACTACCGTAGCGACTTTTATTCACTAGGAGTCACCTTTTATGAATTACTCACAGGAGTTTTACCATTTGAATCAAATGATCCGATGGAGTTAGTACATTGTCATCTTGCTAAAACTCCTATTCCAGTTCATCAGAACAATCCTCCTGTCCCTTTAGTTTTATCTGAGATTATTAGCAAGCTAATGGCGAAGAATGCTGAAGAACGCTATCAGAGTGCCTTGGGGATTAAGCATGATCTAGAGCTTTGCTTAGAGCAGTTGCAAGCAACAGGAAAAATTCAATATTTTGAAATTGGGCAGAGGGATTTGAGCGATCGCTTTACCATCACCGAAAAACTCTACGGTCGAGAAAATCAAGTAGTAAGCCTTCTCCAAGCCTTTGAAAGAGTTAGCCTTGGGGCAACAGAAATGATGCTAGTAGCCGGGTTTTCTGGAATTGGGAAAACTGCCGTGGTAAATGAAGTTCATAAACCAATTGCTAGACAACGGGGTTATTTCATCAAGGGAAAATACGATCAATTCCAGCGCAATATTCCCTTCTCTGCCTTTGTCCAAGCCTTTCGTGATTTGATGGGACAATTGCTATCAGCATCCGATACTGAAGTGCAAGGATGGAAAACCAAGATTCTCGAAGTTGTGGGCGACAATGGGCAGGTTTTGATAGACGTGATTCCTGAACTAGAACTGATTATTGGTGAGCAACCGATCGCCACAGAACTATCGGGAAGTGCTGCTCAAAATCGCTTCAATATGCTGATGCAGAAATTTGTCAAAATCTTCACGAGTATTGAACATCCCTTAGTCATGTTTTTGGATGATTTGCAATGGGCTGATTCGGCGTCGCTGAAATTGCTGCAATTATTGATGGAAGATACAGAATATTTATTAATCTTAGGTGCCTATCGGGATAACGAAGTATCACCGGCTCACCCCTTTATCTTAACAGTAGATGAGATGATAAAAACCGGGGCTGTGGTGAATACAATTACGCTGCAACCCTTAAGTTTGATGGATATGAATCAATTGGTGGCAGATACGCTGAATTGCCGGTTATCTCTAGCTCAACCCTTGACAGAATTGGTAGTCCAAAAAACCAAGGGGAATCCATTTTTTGCCACTCAATTTCTCAAAGTCCTCTATGAAGATGGACAGATTACTTTTGATTGGGATATTCACCATTGGCAGTGTGATATTGCTGAAATTAAAGCCTTGGCACTCACTGATGATGTGGTGGAATTTATGGCGTTGCAATTACAGAAGTTGCCTGCCGAGACTCAGAATGTTCTCAAACTAGCAGCTTGTATTGGGGCGCAGTTTGACTTAGATACCTTGGCGATCGCGCGGGGCGCACACAATGTGAACGTTTCCGAAAAGTCCCTAGAAGAAACAGCGACTGATCTATGGAAAGCATTACAAGAAGGTTTAATTATTCCGAATACGGAAGTTTATAAGTTTTTTATGCAATCTGATACTGCGTCTATTGTTGATGCCGCAGCTAATCCTACTTATCGGTTCTTGCACGATCGCGTCCAACAAGCCGCCTATTCTCTGATTCCCAACGACCAAAAACAAACAACCCATTATCAAATCGGTCAACTACTCTTACAACAGATTTCGCCAGAAGCAAGAGTTGACCGCATTTTTGAACTGGTTAATCAATTAAATTATGGAACTGATTTAATTACCCAACAAACAGAACGAAATGAACTAGCTGGGCTTAACCTCATCGCCTGTCGCAAAGCCAAAAGTGCCACTGCCTATCAAGCAGGGCGTGAATATGCCAGCACTGGATTATCCTTGTTAGGGGAAAACGCTTGGCAGCAGCACTATGAAATGACTTTATCATTCTATGACGATGCGGCGGAATTGGCAATGCTGTGCGGTGACTTTGAGGCGATGGAACAATGGATTGAGGCGGTCATCGATCGAGCACACTCTTTACTGGAAAAAATCAATGTTTACCGCATTAAAATTCAAGCAAATGTGACCCAAACTAAACTGACCGAAGCCATTGTCATCGGTATGCAAATCCTGCAACAGTTGGGCGTAACAATGACTGAATCACCCACACTAACCGATGTTCAACAGTCAATACAAGAGATTAGTGAGTTGATTGGCGACAGAGAAATTGAAGATTTTGTTCACCTACCAGTGATGAGCGATCCAAACAAACTTGCAATTATCGAGATTGCCACCAGCCTCCTGACACCAGCTTACGTCTCTGGCTCTCTCTTGTTCCCATTACTGAATTGTTTCTCAGTCAAATTATCCCTACAGTATGGAAACATATCTGCTTCAGCTCATAACTATGGTTCCTATAGCATGATTCTCTGTAATCTCTTACAAGATGTAGATTCAGCAGTGAAATTTATTCAGTTGGCATTGAATGTCGTCTCAAAACTCAATTATAAAACGACTAGACCTTTAATATTAATGTTGCTGGGATCGTTTATCCTACACCGCAAATCTCATATCAAAGAAACGTTACCACTCTTGAGAGAAGGCTACACAACTGGACTAGAAGTCGGAATCTTGGAACACGTTGGAAATAGTGGAAATAGTTTCTGTCTGAATGCTTTTTGGTGCGGTCAGCCCCTTGCTAATGTTGAGCAGGATACGCGCATCTACTACAATGGTTTGGTGCAAGTTAATGAATTGAGAACAGCCAATTACTGCCGGATATATTGGCAATCTGTTTTAAATTTACTGGGAGTTGGGTCGCATCCCACCATTTTGTCTGGGACAGCCCTCCAAGAGACGGAATTTCTGCCCCTGCTGCTGTCTGCGAATGACCTATATGGGTTGTATCACTTCTATTTGTATAAGCTGACCCTTTGCTTTTTGTTTGGGGAAGTTGAACCAGCTAACAACCATGCAGTTGAGGGCAGAAACTATTTAATGGGTGCTGGGGGAGCAGTCAGCGAACCGGCATTTTATCTCTATGATTCTTTGATTGCTCTGGCACTGTTGAGTCAACCGTCAGGCAAGATGTCAAGCTTATTAGATCGGGTTGGACAAAACCAAGCCAAGTTGCAGCACTGGGCGCACCACGCTCCCATGAATCACCAACATAAAGTTGATTTGGTGGAAGCCGAAAAATGTCGAGTTCTAGGACAGAAAGCAGAAGCGATTGAGCGATACGACAAGGCTATAACTCTAGCCAAAGCCAACGAATACATCCAAGAAGAGGCCTTAGCCAACGAACTAGCCGCCAAATTTTACCTCGACTGGGGCAAAGAACGGATAGCTGAGGAATACATGACGAATGCCTACTACGGCTATGCTCGTTGGGGAGCCAAAGCCAAAATTATTGACTTAGAAAAACGCTATCCCCAATTACTCGCCCCCATCCTCCAGCAAAGCCGTTCTCCCTTCTCCACTAACGAAACCGTCTTCGCCTTGGGGAGTGTCACATCCACCAGTTCCGCCACTGCCAGCATTAGCAGCGTCTCTGTTGCTTTAGATTTAGCCGCTATTCTTAAAGCTTCCCAAAGGATCTCAGGCGAAATCGAACTGGAAAAACTACTTTCATCGTTGCTTGAAATCGTTATTGAAAATGCTGGAGCTGATAAGTGTGTGTTAATGCTCTTGCGATCCGATTCGCTACGCGACACCAAAGGTGAACGCCTTTTGATCGAAGGGTCAATTACTGTGGGGACGGAGCCAGTTGTGTTGCAGCGCCTTCCCATAGGTAACAGTCAGGATATTCCCCTGAAGCTGATTTACAAAGTCTTGCACAACAGGCAGACTGTTGTGCTAATTAATGCCAGTGCCGATCTGACCTTAGCCAATGACCCGTATATCATACGTCAGCAGCCGAAGAGTATCTTGTGTATTCCCATTTTGCATCAAGGGAAGTTGCTGGGCATTTTATATCTAGAAAATAATTTAGCAAGGGGGGTGTTCACGAGCGATCG
>CAZZZY010000628.1:0-4145 GCA_964658545.1 uncultured Acetobacteraceae bacterium
CCAACTGCTCCTGGTTGAGCCGTAAAGAAGTTTTGAGCAGCTTCGTTCTGATATATGCATCTAATATCAGGTTTCTCACTGTCTAAGTTACCTGTAAAGCCAAAAGTGTTCAGGCGATTTTTGCACTCATTTACCTGCTCGGATGTCACCAGCTTACGTTGCTCTAAAATTGCCCAGTCATTTTGTCGAATTACACATCCAGGACGCATACTCGGCTGGGCAACATAGACATTGAAGGGGTTGAGAGTAACGAATAATCTAGCGTCCATCACCATAGCGCTAGCTCCATACTGCACACAAATTTCAGGGTTTGGTGCTTTGAGATCAATGAATTCACGAGAAGCTACATTCGATGGGGCTAACGTGGTTGTAGAACTAAAAGCAATGCCAATCCCAATTCCCAAAATCAACACCCCTCCCATAATCGCAATGGTGAAGAGGTTAAACATAGGGGATTGGAAAATAGAGGGTTTAGAAGTAGTAGTCGATCTACCAGTAGGTTTACGTCTCATTGTTGCTTAATCACCTTCACGCCGATTTGGTAGGGAGTGGTTTAAAGTTTTCTTGCTCTTTTCAGTATGCCTAGTATTGACTGTAATTGCCTCTAAAATAACTTAGTGTACATAAACAATTAAAGGTTGGTGGTAAGTGGCTTTTTCACTAAAATTATTGCTAGAAGCGCTTACTACGAGCCAATATCAATTTTACATTGCTTAAAATATTTGAATTTATTCTTGCCGAATTACGTATCTGGACAGAGTTTCAAGCTTATAGCTTGTTGTTTCTATCTGGAATAATTAGGGAGTATTTTATTTGTGTTATTATTTATGGCATTTATTTATACTGCTTGACTTGTTAATCAATTTTAGATTGTATTAATGGATTATAGCATATTTTTGCTTATTATCAAATACTCTTAATTGAGTTTGCACTATGTATCTAAATTAGCTCTTGCCTCCCCTTTGCCAAAACTGTTGTAAAATCTCCCCTGGCTTTCTATCCCAGGTGTCAATATGCTCGTATATCAAATTATCTTGATTGAGTTTATAAGTTGAATAACCATTAAAAAGCAACCCAGCTTTCCAGGGAACACGCAACACTCCTCGCACTGTCCATTTTGCTAAAATAGTATCTTCGGCTGACTGAGATACTTCATGGACATCAAAGTAAATTTCGCTAAAAAATAGCCGAGCATGAAATCGCAAAGTCCAAAATATAATGCGATAGTTAAATTTGTATTTGAATGTATTTACCGGGTCTTTAAAATAGATATCCTGTGTATAAATATGATATGAAATATCTTTTTCAAAAAGTGTTGGTAAATCTTCTTTTAAAGTTTTAATTACCCCTTTTACCGATAATTGAGATTCCACGCGCATTTTTCCTTAAAAAATCTTTTTTAACAACTTTTGCCAAATAGAAGATGACCTCTTGTTACCCACACTACCCCCACTCAAATCTGACAAAGTGGGAAATGATGCAAATTTAGCATAGGGGCCATTTCGTAAGACTTGAGCTAGGGTATTATTATTTTGGCGCAAACCTTCGTAAAAAAAGAATACCTCTCCTTGAATACCAAGTTGGCGATTGTATTCAATTGCCTGCACCAGATATTCTGGACTAATACAGTAAGAGCCAAGCTTCATCAATATTCCCGGTGCTAACTTGGGCAACGTCGCATCAGTGAACTGCTGGTTTACCAGTTTATCAGCGATCGCCTGATAACTCCTAAAGTCACGGCGATAAATCTGCGGCTGAATCATATCGACTATTCCCCGTTTCAACCAGGTGGGTGAGTCTTGCAGATATTCCTGGAATGCCCAATCATAGATATTAGGTGCGATCGCTACTAGCAAATTAGGATAGTTGCCGTTAAAATCACGCGCCGCCCATTCCGGTTTCTTCTGTAAAAGTACACCACCATTCAAATTGTAAGAACTGGCAAAACCGTATTCAAACCAAGGAATGACTTTCAACCCAACTCGCCGCGCCTCAACCACCACTTCTTCTAAAGGGTCACGACCTACACACAGAGGGTCAATTTCAACGCCAAAAGTCTGCTGCATTGTTTGACTGGGATACAGGGTTACTGCCTGATTCCAAACAACGGGAAATACCACATTAAATCCCGTCTCGGCAAGAAAATCCATCGCCTCGGCAATGCGTTGCTTTGAATTGAGAACTTTACTATCAGTAGTAGTTAGCCAGATCCCACGCGTTTCTATTGGACTCATTTTATTTGTGTCTCAAATAATCATATTATTGATATTGCCTTGACTTGGATGAAACTCTACTAAATTACTACCAATATCTATCTAAAGGATAATTGACATCTTAAAACTATCTCTTAATAGATGTTTTAATCAAGAATATTACACATGATAAATATCACCCGCAAAAAACACAATATATGCCTGTAATCGAACCGAATTGGAAACACGAATATATAACTACCAATGGGGTAAAACTACATTACATTACCCAAGGGGAAGGCCCCTTAATGTTGATGTTACATGGGTTTCCTGAGTTTTGGTACTCTTGGCGGCATCAAATACCAGAATTTGCCCAAGATTTTAAAGTAGTCGCCCTTGATTTGCGTGGCTACAACGATAGTGATAAACCAACAGAGCAATCAGCTTATGTAATGGATGAATTTATCAAAGATGTTGAAGGGGTAATTAAAGCATTAGGATACCAAAAATGTGTATTAGTTGGGCATGATTGGGGAGGTGCGATCGCTTGGAATTTTGCCTATGCTCACCCGGAAATGATAGAGCGATTAATTATTCTTAACCTGCCTCATCCCACCAAATTTTCCCAAGGATTACGCACTATCCAACAGTTGCAGCGTAGTTACTACATCTTCCTTTTTCAAATACCGTGGATACCAGAATTATTTTTACAATCTTCAGATTACCAAGCAATTGAAACGGTTTTTAAAGGTACAGCATTTAACAAGAGTGCTTTCACCAAAGCAGATATTGAAGCTTATAAAGATGCTGCTGCAAAACGCGGTGCCCTCACCGCAATGTTGAACTACTACCGCAATATTTTTCAACAGAAAATGCTAAATCCAAGTTGGGGAGTTCTGGAAGTGCCAACACTGATGATTTGGGGAGAAAATGACACTGCACTTGGCAAAGAATTAACCTACGACACCGCAGCCTATGTCCTGGACTTTCAAATCAAGTACATTCCCAATTGTGGCCATTGGGTGCAGCAAGAACAGCCTGAATTGGTGAATCAGTATATGCGAGAATTTCTGAAGACTTAAGCGAAAGCATCAATCAACTAAGTATTTATACTTAGTTGATTAGACAAATTATGGCGAGTAGTGCAAGCCCTAAAAAAGATTTAACAGAGATTTAAGACTCGCCGTTTTTAGGGTTTATCGAGTAAAAATCAGACAAAAACAGGATATATGGCATTTTTTACTTTGCTATCATAGCTGTCTCATATTAGAACCACCTTAACTAGCACATAGATAGATTGACCTCACGAATTTTAGTGAGATAATAGAGTTGTGAGGGACAAGAACGGACGCAACTTGATTATTAAGGGGGAAAATTTATGAAACTCCAGCTATTAGCGGCCATGGTCTTAGCAACTCCCCTATTTTTCGCTAGCTCGGTTAGAGCCGAAAATCCGCAGGATTTACAAAAGCTGCTTTCAACTGGGGAATGTATCCAGTGTAATTTATCGGGAGCTAACCTCAGTGGCGCTCATTTAATTGGTGCTGACTTGAGAGGCTCGAAGCTCCAAGGAGCCAACCTTGTAGGGGCTAACCTCGAAGGTGCTGATTTAACGGGTGCAAATTTGGCAGGTGCTAACCTAACATCAGCTTATGTAAGCAATGTGAATTTGAAGCAAACCAATCTTGACGGAGTAAATTTTACTCGCGCTACGATTAACGATTCTAATGTCTATCAAGCATCAATGAATGATCTAAATCTTACTGATGCCGAAGTATTTAACACTGGAATCGGGATTGGGGGAGAAGGAACAGGTGACGTGGCTCCCGATTGGAAATAGGTTGAACTGAGTAGGCAGGGTGAAGAAGGCAGGAGGCAGAGGGCAGCTATGCTGAAGGTTTGCAATCAGTGTAGGCTTCTCTTCTCCTTCGGAGACGCTAACGCGAACGAGAC
>CAZZZY010000629.1:0-4144 GCA_964658545.1 uncultured Acetobacteraceae bacterium
CTTCTCACTCCTAACTCCTAACTTTATTCCAAGTTATGAGTTGTGATTTCTAGTTCTCACTCCTCACTCCTAACTCCTATTTATCTAGTTTCCATAGTTTCCACTCGGAAACGTTCAACGGAGGCGATCAAGTCACGGGATACACCTACTAAGTGTTGTAGGGCACCTGAAACTCGCTGTGCTTCCTGGGAAGTTTCTTGTGCAGTGAGTTCTACTGATTGCATGACGTGAGCGACAGCACGGGAGGTTTCAGTTTGTTCCACAGTGTCGCTGGTAATAGAGCGCACAAGAATATCGATGCGATTCGCTACTTGAATAATGTTTTCGAGCGATCGCTTGGCTTCTTCTGCCAATTTTGTCCCTTTAATTACTTGTTGTGTGCCTTCTTCCATCGCGGTCATTACAGAGCCTGTTTCGCTCTGGATTTGCATCACAATTTGTTCAATTTCCTTGAGGGACTTAGCAGATTTATCTGCTAACTGGCGCACTTCATCTGCGACGATCGCAAACCCGCGTCCAGCTTCTCCCGCTCTTGCCGCCTCAATACTAGCATTGAGTGCTAACAAGTTGGTTCTTGAAGCAATCTGGGAAATCAACGCCACAATTTTAGAAATTTCTTGAGAAGATTCCGCCAGCCGCTTCACTTTGCGAGTGGTTTCAGCAACAGTTTCTCGAATTTCTAAAATCCCCGCCACAGTATTTTCTACTGCTTCGCCACCTTTGAGAGCGATCGTACTAGCATCACGAGCAACGGTTTCAGCTTCCCGCGCCGCCTCTGCTACCCGTTGAATTGAGTCGGTCATCACCTGTACAGAATTCAGCGTTACTGCTAACTCTTCTGCTTGACGCAAAGCATCACTAGATAAGGCTCTAGCAAAGGTTTCAGAGTTGGTTGCACCTTTGGTTACATCTTTCGCTGCCACTTTTACCTGTTGCACAATATCCCGCAGGTTTTGAATTGTTAGGTTAAAAGCGTCAGCTACCGCTCCTAGTACATCGGCTGTCACTTCAGCTTGGACTGTTAAATCGCCTCTAGCGGCTCCTTCTACATCATCCAAGAGGCGAATCACCTGGCGTTGCAGGTTTTCTTTAGCTTCCTCTTGTTCATCGGCTTTTCGTTGGGCTTCAGTTGTCGTCGTGAAAATTACCCGCGCCATCTCATTAAAGCCAGTGGCTAAACTCCCCAATTCATCTTCGGAAAACACCGTGGCTTGAGCATGCAAATTTCCTTGGCGTACAGCTTCAAATTGAGCTTGCAGATCATCAGTTGTACGCCGAATTTGTTTGAGTGCAAGATTCCCTATGAAGCCTGCGGTAGTAAATCCGGCAATCCCAGCGGCTAGGGACATTGCCCAACCTGTGTTTCTTACTGATTCTCGTTGTTGGGCTGGCGAAAATGTGGTGGCGACAAAGCTAACTGTGGCTACAACCAGCGCCGAGACAATGCCCACACTTCCAGCAATTAACCATTGTTTCCGTTCTATGGAGGCATTCTCTAATGGTGCTAACCAGCCTTGCTCGACGCTAACGTTGGGTTCTAGTTTTGAAACATCTGTTTGGCTAAAGACTGGAACTCCTTCATGGGAACCAGTCATCGTGAATAGTTCCTCTTCACGATCGGCTGCATTACTTGCAGAATTTTCCGTGACTTGAGAGCGTCCAGTGCTACTAATTTCTGCTGGAGCAGAATACATTGCTACATCACCAAAGTTGGAATCTTCTTCGATCAGGTCAAACCCTGGAATGTTTCCTAAATCGTCAAATTCCTCAAAGTCATCTAAAAAATCGATATTGCTCTTAGAATTTTCTCCATTCACTATATTGCTTGAGTCTTCATAAGAACTTAATCCCTCTGAGCCAAAGGCGGACTCAAATGCTTCCATATCAAAATTTTCATCATCATCATTAAAGCTGTTCTTACTGATGTTTTGACCTGATTTAAATTGCTTTTTTTCTCCGGGGATATTGCTATTAAAAGATGAAGAATTATCAGACGATTGCGGCTGAAAACTTTCCTCGGTTTCCAAATCTTTTGACTTTAACCAATCATGTGCTTCCGTTTCCGGCAAATCATATTTACTGTTGTTATTTCTGGTTGTCGAACTATTTATAAGTTCTTCTTCAACAAGCAGTAAAGTTTCGTCTCCGAAATTAGGTTTTTTATATTCTAAATCCCCCATACTAAGCTCTGGATACTGTGGTTCACTCAACAAATCAGGAAAATTCTGCTCGCTATTACTAGTTTGTGAATTAGAAGATGAATAGGTATTATTGTCAAGATATGAATTTCCGTGATCAGAATTTATCCCATTATCTGAAAACTGACTATTTACTAATGATTCTTCAGGGTTATCTTCTGACATATCTTCCTGCCAGAAGGCAGGCAACTCTAATTCTGTTTTCTCTTCATAATTAATGCTATTTAACTCTTGTTCCTCTGATTCTTCATTCAAGGCGAAAGGGTCATCACCAAAAGCTGTAGAAGAATCTGATATTTTTCCCATTCCAATACTATCTTCTGTGGGGATGTCAAATGGACTATTTGCAGATAGTTCTTCAACCCCATTCACAGTTTCTTGATGCTCTCCAAAAAAGTTCAAATCAAGGTTCTTACTGTCAAACTCCTCACTAGCGCCCAAATCTTCTAATTCTGGTTCGCTATATGCTAGTGGCTCAGACATTTCCGAGGAATTTATTTGCTGTTGACTTCCTGATGTATCAATCTGCCCACCAAATGACTCTAAATATTGATTGATATTCTCGATTCCATTATTGGCAAAACCAATAATTTCTTGATCTTTAGTCAAGATTAATACCTGTTGATATTCTTCTTTTGCGACATCGTACTGCTGTAAAACATAGTAGATATGACCCCTTAATAAATGGGAGTTGGGGTCATCTGGTAAATTTTGCACCACTTGATCAACTAAAGTGGCGGCAACCTCATAATTCCTTTGAACATAGGCGGTCATCGCCTGTTGATATGTTGGCTCGTAATTATCAATACTTGTTGCCATTTCCTCCTCCAATTTCATCCTGCCCACCTAGCACTCCGTACAATTGCTATTTGATCGAGCAGTCGTAGACACTGATTTTTTTTAGCACCTAGTAACCACTCTCCACGTAAAAAGGGAGCCATAGTATCTGGAACACTAGTTGGTGGCATAAGATTCTGGACATCCAACCAATCCATACCACCGATTTCCTCTACTGCTAAACCCACTATTGTCTCTTGCTCTTCGATGGCAATCACCGAAATTTCAGCTCTATCCGTGTTTAATGCACTTGCTTCCCCCAGGAATTGACCCAAATCAGCCACCCAAATAACTCGACCTCGTAAATTTAGAGTACCCAAAAGTAAAGGAGAAGCATTAGGAATTGGGGTGATTCTATCAGGACTTAGTTCAATTACCTCCCGAATGCCAGTTGCTTGTAGTGCAAACTCCTGATGCGAGGGAATGTAAAATCTCAAATGTAACTCACCTTCAGGACTTTCTACTTGTAATTCTGGTCGGAAGTGGTCTTGACCGCCACCACTTAAAAAGTCCGGTTTGCTGACCATGTTGTTTTTATCCTTATCCTCGCAGCAGTTGTTTGACTGTTCCTACCAACTCGGTTGGTTGAAACGGTTTGGCTATGTAGGCATCTGCACCCTGCTTCATGCCCCAGTAGCGATCGAATTCTTCGCCTTTAGAAGAACACATCACCACCGGAACATTTTGGGTTTTTGGATCGGATTTTAACCGCCGACAAACTTCGTAGCCGTTCATGCGGGGCATGACAATATCCAACACCACTAAATCGGGAGGTGCTACTTGAATTGCCTCCAATGCCTCTAATCCGTCACTGGCATGGGTAACATTTAGGCCAGTTGCTTTCAGGAGGTCTGTAATCATCTCCCTTTGCGCGATACTGTCTTCCACAATCAGAACTGTACTCATAAATGTCTATTTACCTCCTGATGTAGACGTTCCTATTTGGAACATTCCCTGATTCCTCCGCAAGTATTAACTGTATAAATTAATTGTATGTTCTCACTATTTTCATGGATATTGACATTTCACGAAGCTGGCTGACTCTGTGATAACATCTTTTAACTCATCTTTTACTAGATCAACAAATCTTCGATCTATTTATGTCCCCC
>CAZZZY010000630.1:0-4136 GCA_964658545.1 uncultured Acetobacteraceae bacterium
GCGTTAGCGCGTAGCGGGACGAAGTACGGTTTTAAACCTTTACTTTTTTGATAAAAGGGGATATACCAACAATAAGGATTAATACAAATTGATTTTCTGACAATTCAGGTGATGTGGAAAAGCTAACGATTAACCTAACCCCCTTCCCCTTTACTACGTGTAATATTTGATACCGATAAATTTGCGTGTCAAGTTTAAAAAAAGAGATTTTCATTATTTGTTGCGCCCAATTGGACACAAGCGCCTTTAAAAAGTAAAAGTACTCCGCAGAATGCCGATGGTAACTGAGTCACTAGCTGGTGTATGACCAGGCTCCAAGATATGAATTATTCCTGGTGTAATGCTAATATTATCTGTTAGCTTTAAACGATAGAATGCCTCTATTTGAGTGGTCGTCCCTGGTTCTCCACCTGCACGTCCTAAACCAGTATTGATAAAATCAGGGACATTATTCCCTACAGGTAAATTGCTACTGGTAATTTTAGGAGGTTGACCAACATAAATTCCCCCCAAGTTTCCTTTCTTCAATAAATCAGGAAAATTCAGAAACACCATATAATTCGTCGTCTCTACATTTCCCGATTGCCCAGGAATGTAAGATTTAGTATAACCACCCCACGCACCTGCGCTCAGGCGGGGAGAAATTTGCCAAGTTAGAGTTGCACCCACGGCGTTGGTTTGTAGAGGTGCTGATTTTCCGGTAGCGGTATTAACTGTAGTTAAGCATTCATCGCCAACAAAGGTTAGTAAACAACCATTAGAAGAGTAATTGTTAACATAATACAAACTTAAATCTAGAGTGTCGGTTGGTGTCAGTAGCAATTGCACACCTGTAGTAGTATTTCCATCAAATAAACCGCTACCTTGAGCGGGATTTTCTGGTTTATAACTAGTATAAATTGCCTGCAAACTAGCGCGTTTAGCAAATTGCCAATCAATAGCTATACCGCCGTGACCGTATCCTATATTTAAAATTGGGTTTCTTTGGGCAAAATAAGACAATGGCCCTGTTGCAGCGCTTTCTACCCGATTGGGGCCTCGGAAAGCATATGGCATACTTACGCCTTCTGTTCCCACCATCACAGCTAATTTATCTGTCACCAGCCAATGAAAATTGAGGTCACTTATAGTCAAGCCATCTGTAGGAAATTCGTAGCCAAGTAAAACATCATTTCGAGAAACACTATTGGTAAATCTCGGCGCAGTTGTTCCTTTACCATCTAAAAGACCTGTAAACAAATAACTACGGGGAGTAATCTGACTAGTTAAATATAGTTGTGCCAGGGATATAACATTAGTGTTTGTTCCTGCATCACTTGTATCTTTTTGTCCATCTCTAGGATTAACATCACCACGATTGCTAGTCCGTCCTTGAACGCCAACTATCAGTAATCCACTGAGTTTGGTTGTTGTTGAGAATTGGTTGGCTTTGATTTCGCCGCTTCTGGCTTCTAAATTATCGATACGACCCTGCAAAGTTGCCAACTCAGGGGCAAATTCTGACTGCAATTTTTGTAATATTGCTAAATCTTCACGAGTGACTAAATTACTGGTGGCTGTAGTGATTAATTCGTTGACTTTATCTAAACAAGCATTCACACCTGCGGCGAATTCATAACGAGTTAAGGCGCGATTACCGCGATAGTTGCTATTTGGATAGCCTGCTATACAACCATAGCGTTCTACCAAAGACTGTAATGCTTGGAATGCCCAATCATTAGGTTGTACGTCCTTGAGTTGAGAAACCGATGTAACTTGCGCCATCGGATCTTCTCGGAAAAGTGAAGATGAGGGAGAGGGGGATGAAGGAATAATATTATCGCTCTTAACCCCTAAATCCTGACTCCTAACTCCTAACTCCTGAGTAGTTCCTATATCTATATACTCTTGTGCTAGCGCTTTTTGTGCAACTCCATTTACTCCCGCAATTAGCAACCATGCGAGCATCTGGATTTTGCGATTACTACGGTTAATAAGTCTACCTTTCAACTTTTTATACTCTGCTCACATACTTAAGTGAAGAGTGTATTCGGGATCATCTAGCGTTCACCTGGGGAGATTTACGGATTTTGTCTCAAATTAGACCTGAATTTTCACAGAATCAGAAAAATCTCACTGCCATTCCTCTCGCCTTGTAGGACTACAGTGTATACACAAGTCTTGAAAAGTCAGAAAATTATTTTTGAATTCGGAGCGGAGCGAAGCGACGTGACTCACTACACTTTAAAAGCTACCAAGGAAACTGTGCATCTTGGTGGTTTCTCTCATCTGCTAGAACCAGCACTCACTATTAATTCAGGTGACACCGTTGACGTAGAAACTTATACTGGTTACTACGTTTACGATCAAGCACCACCTGAGTTTGTTACACCAGAATTTCTCGATATCTGCCAAAATCTTGTACCAGAACGCAAAATTGCTGGGGGGCCGCATTTGCTCACAGGGCCAATTTATGTG
The DNA here is from genome assembly GCA_964658545.1 of uncultured Acetobacteraceae bacterium. GTDB lineage: Bacteria > Cyanobacteriota > Cyanobacteriia > Cyanobacteriales > Nostocaceae > Nostoc. The sequence goes on from CAZZZY010000630.1 coordinate 2,458, forward strand.
CGCGATGCCAAACCAGGGGATGTTTTAGAAGTAAAATTAGATGCGATCGCACCTCGTTTACCTGTCGGCTTCAATGCCATTCGTGCAGGTTGGGGAGCTTTACCACATCAGTTTCCTCAACCTGCTTTGAGATTCATTCCTCTAGATTTAGTAAACAATATCGCCGAATTTCCGGCGGGTGCTGGTATAAAAATTCCCCTCCAGCCGTTTTTTGGAATTATTGGTGTCGCAACTCCAGAAACCTCTCGAACTTCTGTCCCACCCGGTTCTTACGGTGGTAATATCGACAACCGCGAACTGCAAGCTGGTTCTCGTTTATTTTTGCCGATTTTCGTCCCAGGTGCATTATTTTCTATTGGTGACTTGAACACACCTTGAATCAAGAATTTCAACAAGCGCACATCATCCGTGATGACAAGTCACACAAAGATTGGATACAATCAATCCTTGACTTAATTGCGGGAGACGAAACACATCTCGATTTACCAGTTGATATCCGTGGGACAGCATTTCAGAAACAGGTTTGGCAAGCATTACAAAAAATTCCCTATGGCGAAACCCGCACCTATGCCGATATCGCCTTTGATATTTCCAAGCCGCGCGCAGTTAGAGCGGTGGGTAATGCTTGTGGATCTAATCCGATCGCTGTGGTTGTACCATGTCACCGTGTCCTGCAAAGTGATGGCAGTCTTGGTGGTTATCACTGGGGAATTGAGCGCAAACAAAAACTGCTTTTACAAGAAAGAATCGAAATTGATCAAAGATGACTCAAACACCTGAACTAGAATCGCTGACTGAAGAAAGTCTGACCCGTGGTTTAATGGTGCTTGCCAATCTTGATCGCGATTTGGCTCGGATTGTAGAAACACTGGGGCCTCCACCTCTGTGGCAAAGAGAACCAGGTTTTACAACGCTGTTGTGTATCATTCTGGAACAGCAAGTTTCTGTAGCGGCTGCAAAAGCTGTATTTAACCGTTTATGTGGCGTTCTAGTACCGCTAACGCCAGAAAATTTTCTGACATTGGATGATGTCCAATTGAGAGGGATTGGATTCAGTCGGCAAAAGATTCTATACTGTCGTGGGTTGGCGGATGCGATCGCAAATGGTCATCTTGATCTAAGCAAGCTGGAAAGAATGGATGAAACTACTATCAGAACTGAGTTAAAGCGTCTCAAAGGAATAGGAGACTGGACAGTTGATATTTATTTGCTCATGGCACTGCAAAGACCTGATATCTTTCCTAAAGGAGATTTAGCGATCGCGATTGCTTTCCAAAAACTCAAAAACTTGGCGACGCGTCCAACACCAGTTCAATTAGAAGCAATGACACAGCATTGGCGACCGTGGCGAGCGATCGCAGTCAGACTTCTATGGCACTATTACCTGAGTAGTACAAATAGTAAGTCGGGTACAGCTTACTAATTAAATATTTATTTTTACTTTTTTACTTTTTAAATAGTTATCGGGACTTGGGTTACATCATTTGGTTGTATGGGCGAGTACGAAACTCATTAAACTATCTAAAATGCGATCGCGTGATAATGACATCATTTCTTTACCATATAGTATTTTCTGCACCATCACATAGGTTTTTGCATATCTGTGAAAAATCATACCATACAGTCTAGTACGTCACGGCGGAAATAAGCCACCCATTTAAAATCGCTAGACATCCTAC
>CAZZZY010000631.1:0-4135 GCA_964658545.1 uncultured Acetobacteraceae bacterium
TCCAAACATTTAGCTTTCCAAACATTTAGAAGCAAAATAAGGAAAGCTCCATACAGTATCAATACTTTCATCATCAAACAATACTGAATCATTTATTATCTTGGTGTTTAAACTAACGTAAACTAGTCCAATGTATTTTGGTATATGTACTTCAATAATTGAATAATGAGTCTTTGCTGAAATAGGGTTGTTATGTAATAAAACTTTTTTTTGCGCTAGGATCTCTCTTTGATTGTCACTAATATCGATGCCGAACTCAATTGAGTAAACAGCGATTGATTTAACTTGAACATAAACATGAAAAATCCTCTGTCCTGTCAGATTAAAACTCATCTCTAAAGAACTTTTACCACTGCTAACTTGAAAATTATCATGAAATTCCCAAGAAATTACACTATCAATAGTTTCATTTATTGCGTGTGCAATTTCATCTGTTCCAGTTGGTTTTCGGAAAATATATAAATCCTGCCCACCTGCAAGCTTACTGATGGGAAAATGCTTGACATATTGGAAGGGTGCAAAAAGATATTTCACAAAAGCATGTGAGTGAGCCGATGTTATATCAATCTGTCCTTGGTCTTCTTCCAAACCCTCTCTATCCAAATATGAAAATAATCCATCTTCATTAAAACTATACATTTTGGCGGAGTTAACACCACTGCGGGAAATATCATATAAAAGTGGAAAAAAAGAAATTCCATGAATAGTACAGAACAAGACTCCACCGGGATGTAAGATTCGATAAAGTTCCCATACCCAACGAAATTGAAGATCGAGTCTTAGGTGCGTGAAAACTGACAAGGCATAAACTAAATCAAACTGATTACTACGATAGGGAAGTGGCGGATTAATATCTGTATGTTCGATTTTTGCAAAGTTGACGTTCTCTTTACACCACCTGGCACATTCTTCATAGACATCACATGCCCATAAACTCTGATGAGGAGTAAGTTCTGGTTGAAAAGCAAACAGAAACCGACCAACTCCACAGCCCATGTCAAGAATTTTTTCAAACTGGGAAAATTCAAACCCTGCTAAACTTAAATATTGTTTTACCTGTTTTCTTAAATTAGGAAAAGATGAAATGAAAGCATCTACTGACGCATCACCGCTAATCCGTTCTAAAAGCTGACTTGGTGGATGAGGATATGTTATGGAGATATTTTCATCTGCATCATCAATAACGTATTTATCGTTGAACAATAAAGTTAAACTACCATTTACACATTCTTCAACTATTTGTATGTCTATTTCCTCCCCTTTTTCTCTTGTACGAGGAAGTGATAGTTCAGCCCAGAAACCACTGAATAAAGCTCCTTGATTATTTGTATATTCAGCTACGTCTGGACGAGGGCTACCATGAACTATAAAAGTATATGGCTTGCCATCAACTATTATTTGTAATTTTGCTCTTTGATTATTTTGAGTTATATACCAACCGGAAAATCTCGTTAGATACCCAATTTTATTACCTATTGGAGTATCCAGCTTAAATGTTTTTATTTCTTGGCTTTGATTCATATGTATTTACCATTTAAAAACATTACAATTACTTAAAATATGCTTCTCGAAAAATCTGGGCATAATTCTGCACTATATCCTCAAAGTTATTTAAACAACCTAATACATGACGAGAATTATCCGCGAAGCGCGATCGCATTTTTATCATCTTGCAATAAGCATAAAAAAGCTTCAGCTAACTGTTATATAAGTTAATCTTTCCCCAAGGTAAATGCAAGATAATAATATAAGCATAATTCCTATTGTACCAACATCTTTAGCTTTTTGTAGATATATAATTCCATCCTTCCGTAGTGCCATCCTCCAAACAATGAAATAACTAAACTAATGAAGCAAATTTTAGAACTTATTGGCAAACTTAACATATTTTTACTAATGCTAAAAACGACTGTAATTATAGGCACATGAACTAGGTATAGACCATAAGAGTAATCTCCAAATCTCTCTCCCAAAGAAATAATTTTTTCGACGAAGTAAGAGTTTTTTATTTTGTTTGGATACTTGTCTCTCAAATATGTAATCATAATAATTAGAGAAAACCCTGTACCCAAGATCAAGTTTTTGAATAAACTACTTGTACTTAGATTGGATAGCAATACTAAAGAAAATGCAATTATTATACAAAGATAATCATAAATTTTATTCGGATTTTCTATTTGTTTAGCAATAAAATACGTAATACCACCTAATATAAATAGCAAGTTAAATGAAGAGAAAAAGATGCTACTAATATCTGGTTTTGCCAGAGTTGGTATATGAAATATAAAATAACCAATAATAATTATATTCAACCATATAATTAAGAAAAACAAATAAAATCTCTTCAAAATACGAGTAGTAAAAAATGAACAAATCAAGTAAAAGAATACTTCATAAATCAACGTCCATTCTATTCCAAGCGGATATTGTAATTCTCCAAGAGGGAAAAGAGTAATTGCTAAGTAGAGCTTTTGATTTTCTATAGAGCCGAATATCATAACTTTAAAAAAAATAACTAAAATAACTGCTATTATATATGTAGGATATATTCTTAATAGCCTACGTCCGAGAAAATGTTTATAATCAATATCTATTAAATAAGCCATGAGGAAACCGGATAATACAAAGAAAAACAATGCCCCATAAGCAAAGTTGCCCTTAAAGATTTTAAAGGAGTTTTCGTAATTGTTTCCTATCAAACCTGAATATATATAAATATGATATAAAACTACAGCTAATGCAGCAATACCTCTCAGTATCTGTAAAGATTTAAAGTACATATAATTTATTTGCTTGACTAATAAGCTGAGTTTAAAAGTGAGGAAAGTTCTATGCTATGAGTAGTCTATCATCGTAATATATTATTCGATGCTGTATCTAAATAAGTATATTAGTTACACATATAAACCAAAGAAAAACATTTGGAAATCTGCATTCTAAATCAACAAAAGAATCACAATTACTTAAAATATGCTTCCCGAAAAATCTGGGCATAATTCTGCACCATATCCTCAAAGTTATTTAAACAACCTAATACATGACGAGAATTATCCGCGAAGCGCGATCGCATTTTTTCATCTTGCAATAAGCATACAATAGCTTCAGCTAACTGTTCTAAGTTACCTGGTTCATAAAAAATAGCATTATTTCCTGGTTGTACCTGCTCTTTCACACCAAATACAGGTGTGGTGATAATCGGTAGTCCATAAGCCATTGCTTCTAAAATGACTCGTGGGAAGCTTTCTATCCGAGAGGTAAGGATAAAAATATCTGCGGCTTGGTAATATTGGGCAATATCAGGTGTTTCTGGTATAATATTCATTTTTCGCCTGATAGCCTCTGGCAGTTGGGTGACAAGATTTTTTAACTCAGTACTGTAAGTACTAGGGCGATCGCCTACAATAAAAACTTTCACCTTACCATGCCATTCCTCAGGGAGTTTTGCTAAAGCTAATGCTAGATCCTGTTGTCCCTTGCGCTCACAAACAGTTCCTAGCAAGAGCAAGACAACTTCATTTTCACTAACATTCAACAATTTTCTGGCTTTCTCTTTTGTCCAGCCTTTAGTTTTTTCCTCTAATCTTTGCAAATTTAGACCGTTGTGAATAACAGTAAAATTGTGATGACTATTCAGGGCTAAATATCGATCTCTGGTGGCATCAGCTACAAAAACCACACGGTAAGGAAAGCGAAAGCATTCTAAAGCACGAGCGGCAATTTCCTGCCCAAAATTATTGAAGTAAGTTTGCCAAGGTTCACTTTCTCGCACATTCCAAATTGAGGGTATGTCTAAATTTTTAGCAGCTGCGATCGCATAAAAAGTCTGCAATGTATTAGCATAAATCATCTCTACTTCCAGTTCTTGAATGAATTCTCCTAAAGCAGAGATGGCTTGATTATAATCGCTATTTGTGCTGACATTCTTAAGTGGATGTTCTTTCAGGTATACAGGAATTCCTTTTGTCTCATAATCCGTCCTTAAAGGACCATCTTCAGGTGAATAAATTATGGGATCGATAATACCCATTTCTTTAAGTTTGACCGTTACTTCATACTGACTGTAAGGAGCACCTTCCCAATTCAAATTATGAGTAAAGACGAGAGTTTTAATTGGTTGTATTGAGCCAAGTACAAC
>CAZZZY010000632.1:0-4131 GCA_964658545.1 uncultured Acetobacteraceae bacterium
AAATTAATATGACTTCGACATTGCCTGTGCCTGAACCTCATCAAAGCGATTCCACCAACACTGACGCAAATTCTCTCCGTTGGGAGGAAGAACTGGATAGCGCTATTTTCAGTTTTGAAGACATTCAGACAGAACTGAACTATAAACAAGCACAAACGGCGCTGCGAAACTTAGTAACCAATCTCGACCTCACCCCCCAAGAAAAAACCGGATTGGAAACGGAAATTGCTGATTTAGAAACCATGCTGGGGAAGTTAGACCGCATGGTAGTGCAGATTGCAGCTTTTGGTATGGTAGGACGTGGTAAGTCTTCGCTACTCAATTCTTTGATTGGACAAACAGTATTTGAAACTGGGCCGCTGCACGGTGTCACCCGGACTGCACAAACAGTTAATTGGAGTATTAGTGAGGAAGCGATTGGAGAAACTGAACGGGCTTTGCGGGTTACTCTCCCTGGTGTCGGTCAATCGCAGGTGGAATTAATTGACACTCCTGGGTTAGATGAGGTAGATGGTGCAACCCGTGCCGCATTAGCTGAACAGATTGCCAAACAAGCGGATTTGATTCTGTTTGTGATTTCTGGCGACATGACAAAGCTAGAATATGCTGCCCTTTCTCAGTTGCGGGAAGCAGGTAAACCGCTCATTCTGGTGTTTAACAAAGTAGACCAGTATCCAGAAGCAGACCGGATGGCAATTTATCACAAAATCCGGGATGAAAGGGTGCGGGAATTACTCACACCTTTAGAAATTGTCATGGCTGCGGCATCGCCATTGGTGAAGACGGCGATTCGTCGCCCTGATGGTACTAGGGGCATACAGTTACGTACAGGAAATGCCCAAGTCGAAGAACTGAAGCTGAAAATCTTGGAGATTCTGCACCGTGAGGGCAAAGCGTTGGTTGCTCTTAATACCATGCTTTATGCTGACGTTGTAAATGAGCAATTGGTTGAGCGAAAACTGACGATTCGGGAACAAAATGCTAATCAGTTGATTTGGAAGGCTGTGATGACTAAGGCATTAGCGATCGCACTTAATCCCGTAACTGTGGTAGATATTCTGAGTAGTGTGGTAATTGATATTGCTCTGATTTTGGGTTTATCTAAACTCTATGGCTTCTCCATGACCGAAGCTGGTGCTGTACAACTGCTACAAAAAATCGCCCTGAGTATGGGCGGAATCGGCGCTAGTGAATTGTTGGCAAACTTGGGCTTGAGTGGGTTAAAAACTTTACTTGGCATCTCTGCAACAGCTACGGGAGGTCTGGCGCTAGGCCCTTATATATCGGTGGCGCTTACCCAAGCGGGAGTAGCTGGTGTTTCTTCTTACGGGATTGGACAAGTGACTAAAGTTTATTTAGCCAACGGTGCGACTTGGGGGCCTGATGGGCCGAAAGCAGTGATTAATCGGATTTTGGCAAACCTGGATGAGACTTCTATTCTCAACCGCATTAAAGATGAATTGCTCTACAAGGTAAAACTCAGAAAGTGATATATAGGGCTTGCTGAATAGAACTGTAATATAGACCAATACGGTTCAGTTAAGGCTAAAACTCTCATTTTTTTTAACGTAGACGCTTCGGCTTCCCGCAGGGTACCGCCAAGAACGCCAAGGACGCAAAGAGAAGAAAGAAATGCTTAACTGAACTGTATTGTAATATAGACCAGATAAGGGTTTTAAGCGTTTTTCCAACAAACAAGTGCAAGATCATAACATCTAGAGTCTCAAAACCCTTGCACAATCGTTAGCGATCGCTGGGTAAATTTGGAAACTGAGCGATGAAACAAATATTTTGTAAGCTGTGTGGCTTCTAGATTTGCTTGAGAGACTTTTTCAGCAAGCCCTACATAGACTTATTTTTGAATTGTTAATTTTGCCTTGTTCGGTGACTCCAAACATGGAATTTATTGAGATGATTGATACGAATTATTTCGTCGGCAACTTCTCCAAAATAGATTTTTGTTGCAACCAATCCTGACCTACTTGGATACTGACATCTGAGGCAAGGTTGCCAGTACTTTCCACACGCACTTCGCCAAATCCCAAAGTGTCACGAATTGATTCGGCACTGTCACCATCTCCTTGTTGGGCGACAATATGAGTTACATCTAGAGGTTCACCCCATGCTTTAGCTATATAGATGTTACGATATCCAGATTTTTCCAAGGCTCTAATTAATGGTTGGAGATTAGAGCGATCGCCACCTGTACTATCTTGAATTGCTACACGCAAAGAACGGGGATCGGTTGCCTGGTGACTCTGTTCTGATTCCAAACCAAAGTGTTGAGCCATGAGTTTGGCAATACCATCTTTGTTAGGCAACCAATAGCTAGCATCAAACTCGCCTTTCTCGCTAAAGCGACCTGGCAGCATTAACATTTGCATATTAGAGCGATTAGTTCGCACCCCAAAACCCATTAGCGCCACTAACTCTTCAACCGTCAGATTGGTGTCGATGTGGTCTTTAACTACATCGAGAACTTTAGGTAATTGAGTCAGAGTAGTTGGGTTGAGTGTTTGATCCATCAAAGCCCGGATAACCATTTGCTGGCGCTGAATCCGACCAATATCACCGAGTTCGTCATGGCGAAACCGTAGCAATTGCAGTGCCTGATCGCCGTTGAGATGCTGCTTACCCGCCTTCAAATTGATGTACAAATGTTGAGAATCATCTTGATACTTCATATTTTTGGGGACATAAACTGTCACGCCACCCAAAGCATCGATTAGTTTGGCAACTCCCAAAACGTTAATTCGCATATAGCGATCAATTCCCGTCCCACCTAAGAGATTACTGACGGTTCTGGCAGTCAAAGCTGGCCCACCGTCAACATTGGCAGCATTAATTTTTTTCACCCCATACCCCTCTATTTGTGTGCGGGTATCTCTGGGAATGGAGAGCATAATTATTTTTTTTGTCTCTGGATCAAATTTGAGCAAGAGCATGACATCGGAAAGACCATCAAAGGAGTTTACCTGGGGCAGGTATTTGAGGTTTTTGGTTTCAGGGGGAGGATTTTGGATATCTGGCGGGAGTACACTCATCCCCATAACCAAGAGATTTACCGGGCGAGTTAATGCTGAAAATCGTAGTACACCTCCAGAAATGCGATCGCCATCAAAGGCCGCCTCTTCCTGTGGACTTAGCTGGGCTTGCTGCAAAGGCGTACTGGTTAAAGATACCGCCAAAAGTGCCCCTGCTGTTGCTGACACCATTGCAATCCCACTCATACCTACCCAAAACCACAGCCAACGTCCAGATTTCGAGTTCTGAGAAATTGTTTTATTGGACTTTGAGGCTTTTCCCGACTGGTTTTCTTCCGCCGAACTTCTTTGAATGGTCACAGACTTCCTCACACTTACTCAATAATCAAATTCGGTAAATTTGCAGACCAAAAACATCCAGATAAATCAACCCATATTAACAATTCACGCATTCAAAATTCAAACATTTTAGACATTTTCCGACGGGGATTTAAACCCTGACTGAAACTGGCGCTACGTGTTTTGGTTGGGGTCTTAAACCATTTAATTTACGATAGCTAACTCTTAATTATCAGTGCCAACTTTTTTAATGTAGTGTCAACCACAACACTTATAGCAGCATTTTTCCTTCTTTTGGGCCAATCTAGAGATGTTTTACTGAAGTATGGCAATAATAAACTGGATTTGACTAGAGATATAGATAAATTAACTGTAATTTTTTAGGAAATAAGTAAAAACACTGATAAATTATCACCCTAAGAAATTAAGATAAATACTTGCCAAGCACTCGTTCTGCTAAATTACTAAACCCTGGCAAACGTCCAGATTTGCCCTGTATCAGGCGCAAAATCAACCAGATACTCACTAAAAAGTAACCTGATGTGAGAAAGCTATTCAGGATAAATAGACGTAGCGGAAAAAAATCTGAAGTTGCGGCTGTGGTACTTAATAATAAATATCCCAACAGCCAAGTAATTGCCAAAGTAATTGACAGACGACTAATAGCAAGTTGTTCCCGACTACCCTGGCTCCGATAGAGAGTCCACAATGACGGAAAAAAGCCGATAATCGGAATCAAATATAAAAGCAACTGTGTTTTGGGCATTGGGGATTGGGGATTGGTTATTTCTCCCCCTACCTCCCCTGC
>CAZZZY010000633.1:0-4117 GCA_964658545.1 uncultured Acetobacteraceae bacterium
ATGTCTAGCGATTTTAAATGGGTGGCTTATTTCCGCCGTGACGTACTAGTTGCTTATACAATCTGCGATCGCTACCATAATCCCTCTCCTTAAGAAATTTTCCCCGCCTAGCGTACCTTGCTACTGTACCCAGTGAATATGAAGATAGTGGAGGCACCAGTGAAAAATCAAGAAAGTGCGTGCGATCGCCCCACCCTGTGATAGAAGGGACTTAACGTCCGAGACACTCCGCCTCCGGGCTATGTGTTTTGGTTGGGGTCTTAAACCCTTTATTTGCGATCAATCATAGTTCATCTTAGGCTAAAATTCGTCTGAAGATAAGATTAAAAACTGGGATTCCCGCTACGAAGTGATTGAAGTCTGTAAGTATAGGAACCTACCAGCTAAATATCGCCGACGTTTTCCCTAATGAATCGTTTACTGATGTTACTTCCTCCTCTGTGGGATTTGTATCGTTTGGCATTAGTTAGATTAGGTTAACTCTAAGCAATTAAGGTATAGATAATGTTTTTTTTTGGCATTGAGCATGAAGTGGCTTTCCTAAACAAAGAAGGAAAGTTTGCTGATTTTTCCCACATAAAATTTGCTGATTTTAATCAAATTATCGAAAGGCTACCTACATACCCCAGCGACTATCCTCAACTGCGCGTAGGTGATGCGGGTATTAAAATGAAAAGATGGTACATTGAGGGATTTGAAAGATTTGCAAATTCCGACAAGGTAATAGACTGTCATGCTAAAGGTATCGAAATTAGAACAACTATACATTCTAATATTCATGGCGCTATTACTGAATTATCAGAAAGTTTTTACTTACTACGTAAAGTTGCTGCTAACTTTGGTTTCTCACCAGTTTTAGTCAGTTTTAATCCCTACAATCCGGCTTTTGAGCCTCAACCCCCATTAAATGATTATGAAATCAAACAATTAGAGGCTGATCCTGACGAACAAACTGCTAATATTCACATGGTGACTTATGGCCCAGATTTAAATATTTCAGTGGCAGATTTACCTACTAAAAATGTGATTGATCTTGGCAGAAAGTTAACCTATTACAGTCCCTACATCGTCCCTTTTAGTTATAGTTCCCCTTTTTATAATGGAGGTTTATGGGATGGGCTATCGGTACGAACATTTACCAGAACCGGAAAAAGACCAGCAGCCCTAGTTTTTGTTCAGAAACAGGAACAACTGATTAGTAGCATACCTTCTTTAACAAAAGTTGCCCGCATTCCGGCTGAAGTTGGACGCATTGAATTTAAGGCTTGTGATAGTTGTGATGATTTTTTTGTCTATGCAGCGTTGCTAACCTTACTGAAAGGTTTGGTATTAGATGAAACCTTACTGGGTAGAGCAACTATACCCGATGCAGCATTACACAAAATTTCTGCAAAAGAAGGTTTTGACAACGAGGATATTTTTGGGAATGCGACAAAAGTCTTGCAAGCATCTGAAATTGCTTTGGGGAATGATCCAGATGTTCAATATTTAACGCCGTTAAAAGTGCTACTAGCGAAGCGAAAAACAAGATCCCATGAATTAATAGAAATGTTCCATCGCGTAAATTCAATAGAAGAAGTAATAAGGCATACTTATCAATTTTAGAGATAATTGTGAATGGCGATTATAACTGACTTTTCACAGTATCTGGAAAACCTCTCTTCTATTTCTCTCTCCTTCTAGGAGAGAGACTTTGAATTTTCCCCCTTCGCGCATCGGGAAGGGGGTTAGGTTTTTCGTGGGCTTTTCCACATGATCATAAAAGATCCCCGACTTTTTGATAAGTCGGGTATGAGCGCGAATGATCTTTGCCAGAGAAGACGTGTTTTTACAAAAGTAAGATGCCCTCTGTCAAAATTGTATGAAGTCGATATACCTAGAGACTGATTTTATTGCAACTACAGATGCAGAAAATTTCATTCTAGAGATTGATGCAGGCGTTAGCATTTTCCAAGTAAAAGTAGAAACAGATAGCCTGCAAACGAACAATGTCAATAAAAAATGTCATGATTTTGCTAAAGAAGAATTAATACCAATTCTGTATGAAGATACACATAATAAGACTCCCCTGTAGTCCCCCATTTGCAAGGGGGGACGGCGATAGCCGGGGGGTGAATTATATACAGCTTCACAAAGAAACGGTATAAGGTGGTATTTGTTTATCCCTAACTAATTCAGTGCAGAAATACAAAGACAGTTTCTTCGTCAGGTTCGTTTTGTAATCACTTCCAGATTGGTGCGTAGCTTGCTATTTTTATTATGGCTAAAATTTGCCAAGTAAAGGTATGTATTTCGATCTTTTAGCTGAAACAGCCATCTTGCCGCACGTCTCACTAGACGGAGCGTGGGATGAATTGCGACTGAGTTGACGACAGTTTCCCGACGGCAGTTGCTCCAATTGGGGAAACCCCAGACGCTCAATGACTCGCTACCGCTTTTAGCGTCTCCCCTTCTCCCAAAGGGAGAGGCTAACGGCAAGGGAGAAGACCGCACTGCCTCACTTCTGCGACAGCGCGTCCGGGAAACATGGACGAAACGAGTTTTCAGATGAAAGTTTATATGCATGTTTCTGGTAAAATTATATTGTCTGCGGGAGGGCATTCCGTGGACTTAAAACAAAGCTCAACGCCTCCTAAGCAATAGCTGGATTGGTTGAGAAGCCTATACTGTAATGTACTCAGTCAGTGTAGGAGTATGTCACTGAAAGTTCTGCGTTGTTAAAGCTGTTATCGAGGATTTCAAATGAAGATTGTTGCTTCTGTTTTATCTATCTTAAGTCCAGTACGTTTTCTAATTGTGGCTTTTACTTGCTCCTTACTATTGTTATCTAGTACTTTTCCTGCTTTTGCAATTGATAGCTATCAAAGTAAGTCTACCGAAGGTACTACACAATTGCTTGATATTCAGCGCAAAACTGATGAAGCCGCTAAGTCACCACCAGCAGGATTGAAAAAGGTTCAAAAGGAATCTAACAAAGGACTCAATGAGGTTCAGGGAGATGCTGATATTGACAAGCAGAAGCGTCCAGATAATTCAGAGAGTTCAACATCAGTAGAAGAAAATGTAAAGAATTTGTTAGAAAAAGTTACAGGTAAGTAACAGAGTCATAGCAATTCTTTGTGAGACTACATAAAATCGAGCTAGTTTAAACAAGGGGCTTAAGCCCCTTGTTCGTGTGCGAACAACCTCATTTAATATCTTTTTATAGTAAAAAAAATCAAGAAAGTTCGCTGATTACTAAATCTTATTTGGCTTAATAATACTACCTATTAAGGCATAGCCATAATTATGAATGTAGCAATTAATCTCATCTCACAATGTTTCCTTTGGTTGATGTGGAATCTATCTGAAATTTGGGAAGTTAATAGATAAGTTTGCTTAAGGATGGAAAACAATGCGTGCGATAAACATTGGTTTGACAGAAGAACAGCGTCAAGGTGTGATTAATCTCTTAAATCAAGATTTGGCAGATGCCTATCTACTGTTGGTGAAAACCAAAAAGTATCACTGGGATGTCGTTGGACCTCAGTTCCGTTCTTTGCACCAGCTTTGGGAAGAACACTACCAAAAGCTGACTCTAAATATTGATGCCTTGGCAGAGCGGACTCGTGCTTTGGGCGGTTATCCAGTTGGCACAATGGAAGGATTTCTCAAGATTGCTACCCTCAAGGAACATGCTGGTAATGTTCCCACAGCAACGAAGATGGTAGCTAATCTAGTGCATGATCACGAGCAGGTTATTCGCAACTTAAGAAACCATGTGAATGAGTCTAGTGACAAGTTCCACGATCAAGGAACTGCTGATTTTTTGACTGGACTCTTGGAACAGCATGAGGAGATAGCTTGGATGCTACGTTCATTTATTGAAGGGGAGGCCTTAGATCCAGATGGTAAACAGCCAGCAGAAGGTGCTAAAACTCCTGTAGGTGTGTAGCTCTTAAAGGATAGCTGTCTGTGAAATGCGTTAGAAGGGAAAATCCATCTCCCTTCTACCTGGTGTGAAAGGATTCATCTGCCTGCATCTACTAGTCTGTCAAACAATTGTAGATTGCCGATTGTAGATTTGAGATTGACTACACCCACAAGGGATGCAGCTTGAGGATTTTAGATTGACGAT
>CAZZZY010000634.1:0-4114 GCA_964658545.1 uncultured Acetobacteraceae bacterium
AGGCTAAAGCCGTAACACACCCTACTTTTTGATTTACTTTATAAATGGTCTCTGAAACTTCCTAGTCGGGAAGCACAGGAGCGCTCACGAGATATTTTATTGTGTTGATACTTACAGCATTTTTAGATTTTATATATTCACCAACTACGAGATTAAGTCTTTCAATAGTAGCTGGAGTTTTCACCCGTGTAAAGATAACACTTAATTTTGGTGTTGTCTTTGCATAAATTCTAAAGAGTGACTGACCTGTTTCACCTCGATTATTTTTAGTAAATAAAACTGAACTCGCTACATAAGAAAGACCATTACTATCAATCAAAGTGGTCTTTCCAAATGAATTTAAAGATATGTTAGGTATTCCAACGTGCTGTTGATATCCCACAAAAATAGTTCGATCTAATGAAGTCCCGTTGACAACTATTAAATCACATTGAACTCTATCTTTTGAGGACTTGCAGCCTAATAGTTTAAACTTGAAATTTCCTGTATCAACAACAGTAGGCTTTGGATTTTGGAAAACTGAAGTAGAAGAACTTGCTTCTGAATCAACGGAGGAAACACCTATATTACAAGTGCCAGTGCAGTCATATATATGTCCACTATTATTACAAACGCCGCCAGTGTTTACTGAAGAGCAATCAGCATTATTTTGATTTGCTCGAACAAATTGAAAAGTGCTAAATAAAAACAGCACGTTTATAGAATATACAATGCACTTCAATAGTTTTCTTTTCATAATTTATGCTTTATTTACTCTTACTTTCAGAGATTTATTTGTCGTGATATCTATATGTTTACTGTTTCAGTATTAGTAAAAGTAGCACTATTGTCAACAGTGCTGCATTGGTTATATAGCAATCCTAAGTGAATCATGATAAAACACCATGCTCATCTTCTTCTAAGAGGCTATGTCCAACATGAAATCACTACAATGAACTACTGAAACCTAAGATTAGTGATCCTTTGTTAAGTTCTGATTATGTTTTGAATAAATATTCTTTAACAATACCTTATAGCGGTTCTTACAGCAGTTTTCATGTATTTAGACCACAATTCTGAAACCTAACCCCCAGCCCCTTCCCTACAAGGGAAGGGGGTTAGGGGGTTAGGTCTATTTGTATACCTGTTTACTTCTGCCTTGTTGTACTAGTCCTAAAAATGTCTTTGTGATCCAAAAATAATATTTTCAGCACAAAGACACTATATCTTTGCGATGCTTAAATAATGCCAAATACCGACTCGACAGTTGACTTAATAGAATCTCTTGCATCCTTGAAAGTTTGGCTAATGGGATGTTTTGCCTGCAAAAATACCCGTGCACAATTACGTCCCGGCATTCCCGAAATCGAACCACCTGGATGAGTCCCCGCACCAGTCAAAAATAGATTATCAATTGGCGTTTTGTAGTTCGCTATTTCCGGTAAGGGACGGAAAAATATCATCTGATCTAAAGTCATGTCAACATGGTAATAATTTCCTTTGTAAGCACCTAATCTTTCTCCGAGTTCTGCTGGACTTTCTACACGACGGGCGATAGTTGCATTCTTGACATTCGGTGCATAGTCTGCCAACTTATCAATCACTCTATCTGCAACTTTGTTTTTCAATTCATCTGTCCAACCAGTACCTTTTAAACCAGTGCCTTCTGCACCAGCAATTTGATAAGGGGCAAAAAACTCAATCCATACGGTATGCTTACCTGGTGGTGCTAATGTGGGATCTAAGTAGCTAGGCATCACCACATACATTGAGGGGTCAGCATCAGGAATCTCTCCCAAAGTACATTTACTATGAGCCTGTTCTACATGAGCCACGGAATCAGCAATTAAGATAGAACCAACAAGATATTCGTCTTTGTGGGCGTGGTATGGAAAGCGCAGTGGTTCGTCTAAAGCCAAATCTATCTTGAGGATGGTTTCGTTATTGTTAACGATGCGCCGTTCTAATCTTTCCCATAAATTTGGGTCGGCTGCATTAACATCGCTTTTATCAGTCATTTGCAAAAATAACCGCTTGGCATCAATATTAGAAATAACTCCATACTTAGCGCGATATTCTGTACCACCAGCCACTCGCACACCAACAGCTTTTCCATCATCAATCAAAACTTTTTCAACATGCTGATCTGTCAGAATAACGCCACCTTTACTTGTGACTAAATTCACCAAAGCTTGCACAAGTGCGCCAGTTCCACCGCGAGGTCTGGCCATTCCAGGCTTGTGACGCATTGCCATCATAATTGCACCAATGGCAAGAGTTTTTTGCGATGGCGGCGCACCAAGTTCTGATGCTAGTCTGGCTAATGGCGCTTTCAGAAATTCCTCATCAAACCACTCGTTAAGTAAATCCTCAGCGCTGGTTAACATAGTGCGAATAAAGTCCAGCGTTTTGTTTGGGGAACCAATGACAGAAAATAAATCTTTCAGTTTGGTGATGTCGTAGTTACCAAGGATGTCTATAATTGACTTTGGTGGTGCATTAAACATGGGAATCATTGCACCTAGCGATCGCTGCCAAAAGTCTACAAATTCAGCATATTTTTTGGCATCACGTTCGCTGTAACGGGCAATTTCTGCACACGTCTTTTCCACTGACTTATGTCCTAAGAAATACTTGCCATCAGGATGAGGACAAAAAACAACTGGATCGCATTCCAGATAATGCAAGCCATATTTTTCTAGTTCTAATTCTTCAACAACTGGCCCCAAGTGAATAAATTCATGGTCAATAGCACATAAGTTAAATTTAAACCCAGGAGCTTCTTGGGGTAAACATTCTTCAGTTGTTGCTGCACCACCTGGAACAGAACGCTTTTCTAGTAACAGGACGCTATAACCAGCTTTTAGAAGATAAGCTGCACAAACTAGCCCATTGTGTCCAGCACCGATCAGCACAACATCATACTCTTGCATAATTATTATTTGGGAATTAAGTAGCTTTCCAAATAATAGAGATATTTTATTAACTTTACATCACCCGTCAGTAACAAAAATTATCTTTTCTTGCTGTCAATACTACTAAAGAGATAATATATCTGAGGATGATGGTATTTGCCTCATCTGAGTTTCTACCAGAAGTATTAAACTACCAATTTCTAATTTTATATCTTTAATATTTAACACCATATCTTCCCATTTCAAATATGGTATATTCATCAGTTCTTTGGCTTTCTGCATGAAAGCTGTAATTAATTCTATTGAAATACCGCCTCCCTCAGTGCAGTTAAAACTCTCCAGCATCGCGGGTTGGGAATGAGTGCGTGGTCGTGCGATCGCAGTATAAGCTAAAGGGCGAGTATTTCCCTTTTCTTTTAACAGTACTCTTCCCCTACATTCTATTTTGCCATCACCAGGTAAAAATACTTGAATTTGTTGCGGCTCAAAACTGACAATTTCGCCATCGACATCCAAATCAAAGTTTTGCATTTTGCTGCGAACAAAATCTGATGCCAATGCGCGGTTAATATCTACTTCTGTGAGTATAATCCGAACAATAGTATTTACTGGCTCATTGAGTTCTATTTGACCAAAAAGAGCGCTGAAGGGATTGATGGCAATACTATCAGTTTGCAGTTTTATTTCCTGTACGCGGATGTCTTTTTGGATCACTAATCCTTGGCCTGCAACCGAAACTCCATCCACCTGCCCCTGAACTATTTTCAGGAGATCGGTTTGTACATCTATTTCTATTTTTTCTACTTTATCTAACTTTTCGGATATTCTTTTTTCCGCTTCTTGGGATAGAAGTTTCTCTTCAAATCGATGCTCATCAGGCATGAATTATTAATCTCATATATGTCCTCTTGTTATTTACTCTAAAGGCTAGTTTGGAAGAAGAAATCTATATTTAGGTATATGTAATTTGGAGGATTAAAGTAATTCGTAAACAGGATTTTTATCACTATTTACTGATTATAAACCCTTTGAATTAAGTAAGTAGGTGAGAAAAAATCAAGGTATATTAAGGAATGTAAATTAAATTGGAATTAGCTCGTAGTGAGGGCTACCCTACGGGTTCCGCCCTGCGGTACAGCCCTCTGAGGCGAGACGCTGTTCGCGTTCAAATGAGGACTAAAGTCCTCTCTACGAGACGCTGTTCGCTAACACTACAAACC
>CAZZZY010000635.1:0-4112 GCA_964658545.1 uncultured Acetobacteraceae bacterium
AGGGTGCCCATCTGCAAGCCAGACCGATTCGCCGCCATTGTACCTGCGACACCAGATGACAGGACGTGAGTGGTGCTGACTGGCAGACCGAAGTAATCAGCAGCACCAATAGTTGTCATAGCTACTAATTCGGCGGAAGCTCCTTGAGCGTAGGTAAGGTGGTCTTTGCCAATCTTTTCACCCACTGTTACGACGATCCGCTTCCAGCCAATCATTGTGCCAAGACCAAGTGCAATGGCGACAGCGAATTTCACCCAATTGGGAATAAATTTAGTTACTTTATCCAACTGCGTCTTATAGCTGGTAAGCAACTCTTTTTGTTTGGCATCGGTTAATTTTTTCTCCTTGTCCAACTTCCCAATGGTTCCGGCGACTAGATACATATCGGTTCGTAATGAGCCAAGCTCATCCTTTGAAAGCTGCTTGAAACTCGTTTTACCACCAAGCTTGTCTCCAATTATCCGACTTTCGGCAGCAAGGGCTGCGAGTGTTTTGTCGTTGGCTTCAGCAGTTGGCTTGAGGAATTTGGAAAGCTCATCTTGGATGTTTTGGTTATTTAATGATGTTCCAGGTACTTGTTGTTGCAGCACTGGAATCACAGAGTTGGATGTAGCAACCAACTGAGCGATCGCTCCGGCATCGGTATCTATATTTAGTGCAAACATACCAGGAATAATGCCCACCAAGATGAGCATGATCAAACCCATACCTTTTTGACCATCGTTTGAACCGTGGGCAAAGCTCACACCAGTACATGTCAAGATTAACAAAGCACGTATCCAAGGCGGTGGTGCTTTACCATGATCCGGTGCAGAGTACAATTCTGGCCGTTTGATCAGTATTTTCGCTAGCAGTAACAGCAGTGCCGCGCAGGTGAAGCCAACAATTGGCGAAACCAGTAGCGATGTGAAAACTTCCTGTGTCTTTGACCAATTTACGCCCTCGCCAAAGACATGACCCGGAGATAACATTGAATTGGCTAAACCAACACCCATAATTGAGCCAATCAATGTGTGTGAACTGGATGCGGGTAAACCTAAGTACCAGGTTCCCAAGTTCCACATGATCGCTGAAATCAAAAGTGCAAAGACCATTGCGAAGCCTCCACTTGAGCCAACATTGAGTACCAACTCAACGGGAAGTAGGGCAACAATGCCAAAAGCAACGGCTCCAGTTGATGTCAGTACACCAATTAAGTTACAACAGCCTGACCAAACAACGGCGAAGTTTGGCTTCAGGGTATTAGTGTAGATAACTGTGGCAACTGCATTTGCAGTATCATGAAAACCGTTGACAAATTCAAAACTGAGTGCTAAACCCAGCGCCAAAGCTAGAAATAAGTATTCCATTTCGCACTCCTAGTAAAAGACAAGAATGCAGACTGACAATAATTTGTGTTGCAAAAAACTATTAAAACTGGGAAAGCAACCTAGAAGTTTTTTGTATTTCAGCCAGCTACATAAAAAGTTATGGTTATAAATACAACCTTTTACTGAACAGATTCTCTGATTGCATCTGCTAGATCGAAATAAGAATGGGTTCTAATTACAACTAAAGACTAGAATAAACAGGTTAAGGAAAAAATAAAAAACAGTAAAGAATAAGTTAAGGAATTTCAAATCATAGTTGTGGGGAGCGGGGGCAGAGAGGCGGAGGAAGAAGAACAATGCCCAATGCCCAATTCCCATTTTTATCTAACGTTTCTTACTAAGAAATCTGGTTGACCACAACTTTTTTGCGATCGCTTCAAAATCTCGGCGCTACAAGTACCAGGTTCACCATTTTTGGAATAACAAAAGAAGACTTCTTGCAAAAATCTTCCCGAACCAGAACAAAAAGGTGCAATTCCATCGGCAGTAATGTTATTATTAGCACTCGCAAATGAATTTTTAAAATTGGTAATCGTGGTACGCAAGGGTTTATTAGGACGGTTATAAGCTGCGGGAATAGCGATCGCATCTTTTAACTTTTTAGCCAATGCAAAGTATTCCGCAGGAGTTTTCCCCGAACAAGTACCATGTTTTTCCCATTCATGATTGTAAAGTTTATCACTAGGAAACAAATTAGCAAACTGCTGCTTTACTTCCGACGGCAATTTTTGCGTGGAACAATTAGCTGGATAACCAGTTTGGTATTGTGGCCACAAACCATGTAGTACAAAACCAAGTTTTCTTCCAGAACCGCATTGCTGCTGGTCACGGGTACCGTTTGCTGCACAATAATCCGGCGACCAAGATAGTGTCAATACATAAAAATCAAATTTACCCGGAGTACCACGATTTTGAGCAATGGCAGCATTTGGTATAAAAAGACTAGCAATTAACAGAGAAGATGCGATGAAAAATTTCTTGAATTGCATATAATTAGTTTTCCCTAAAATCAAAACACTACATAGAGTATATTGTTAAGAGTCAAGGGTCAAGAGTCAGTAATTATTCATAATTCCGAGTTCCTAATCTCTAAGCAGGGCAAGCGCATTTGATAAATAATAAAAGACTAAAATTTTTCGTTAAAAACATTTTTACACCGTAGCTATTAAGCACGGTGTTCTTAGTCATCAGGTTTAATTGCTTCTAACAATGATGCAAAAACTATGGATTAGGTAAATTTGCTTGAACCTAACAGTGCAAGGAAGTTTAAATCTATTTCTTAATTCTGGGTATACATTAAATTCTTCTGAGTCATTGTGTCAAGCTTAATTGAGATGCTCTTATCCTGCAATCCCCAAGGAATTCAGAAAAAGCATATCTTGGTAGGGATTCTGGGATATCCTTAGATTAGTGAAAGATTTGCCAAAATATAGTAAGAATGAAGCTGGCAGCAAGAGTAAGTCAGGTAACACCTTCATTAACCTTAGCGATCGCAGCCAAGGCTAAGGCACTGAAGGCAGAGGGAATAGATGTTTGTAGTTTTAGTGCTGGAGAACCAGATTTTGATACCCCAGCACATATTAAAGCCGCAGCAGTCAAAGCTTTGGATGAAGGCAAAACCAAGTACGGTGCAGCAGCTGGAGAACCAAAGTTAAGGGAAGCGATCGCCCATAAGCTTAAAATTGATAATGGTCTTGATTACAAGTCAGAGAATGTCATCGTCACCAATGGCGGTAAGCATTCTCTGTACAACTTGATAGTGGCGCTAATTGATCCAGGCGATGAGGTAATTATCCCTGCTCCCTACTGGCTAAGTTATCCCGAAATGGTGACTTTGGTCGGTGGAGTTTCGGTAATTGTCCCTACAGATGCAACGACTGGTTATAAAATTACTCCCGAACAACTCCGTAAAGCAATCACACCCAAGACGAAGTTATTTATCCTCAACTCCCCATCTAATCCTACGGGGATGGTTTACACGCCAGATGAAATTAAAGCACTGGCGCAGGTAGTAGTTGATGCAGATATCTTTGTCGTCTCTGATGAAATTTACGAAAAGATTCTCTACGACGGTGCAGAACATATCAGCATCGGTTCTCTTGGGAAGGAAATTTTTGCTCGCACTTTGATCAGTAATGGGTTTGCGAAAGCTTATTCTATGACTGGTTGGAGACTTGGCTATTTAGCGGGGCCAGTGGAAATTATTAAAGCAGCGAGTACCATCCAAGGACATAGTACATCTAACGTGTGTACCTTTGCCCAATATGGTGCGATCGCGGCGCTACAAAGTTCCCAAGATTGTGTCGAAGAAATGCGTCAAGCCTTCGCCAAACGCCGACAGGTAATGCTAGACAGACTCAACGCCATTCCCGGATTGAGTACCGCAAAACCAGATGGCGCTTTTTATCTGTTCCCTGATATCAGCAAAACCGGTCTAAAATCCCTAGAATTTTGTGATGCTTTGCTGGAAAAACATCAAGTTGCGGTCATTCCTGGAATTGCTTTTGGCGCTGATGACAACATTCGTCTTTCTTACGCTACAGATATGGCGACGATTGAAAAGGGAATGGATAGATTGGAGAAATTTGTCAAGTCGCGTATTTAGTTGTCATTGGTCATTTCTGAGGATAATTTATCAACTCTTCAAGTTCTTAACTCCACCTTTTCGACTCCGAACGGGTGGAGTTTATTACAATACGCTTGGGTTAAGCATCTCTTTCTTGTCTCTGCGTCGCGCCAGTT
>CAZZZY010000636.1:0-4112 GCA_964658545.1 uncultured Acetobacteraceae bacterium
GGATTGAGCAGGACGCGGACAAAGTAATCATGTTGTATCGTGACGAATATTACGATACCAATACGCAAGAAAAAGGAATTGCAGAGATTATCCTTGCTAAAAACCGCGACGGGGCTACAGGCACAATCCAACTACTGTTTGATGCACACTTAACAAAATTTAAAAACATGGTGCGATCTCCGTCAGCACAAACTGACTGGGATTAATAAAGTATGGTCAGGGAAACATTTCTCTGACCTGCCTAATCGCAAAACTCGTGAAGGCATTTCTTAATTACAACTTGAAATTTAAGCATAGAGAGACTTTTGAGAGCTTCGGCTGGGGATCGCTGTTGCCCGGTCGGGGCTGTCAACAGTAAACATTACACCTTTTGGCTCATACGTGTAATGCTGCACAAGGGATTGCTGTTTATAGCGTTAAGCGTATTTATCGCGTAAAAATTTCAGATTTTTACGTAAAGTGATTGTGTTGGGATGATTCTCCCCTAAGCTTTTTGAAGCAATTTCCAAAGCTTTTTGTAACAGTGGTTCAGCTTCACTGTACCGTCCTTGGTCAGAGTAGACTAATGCTAAATTGTTGAGTCTAGCGCCAACACGAGGATGTTCTCCAAACAAACGTTTGTCTAGTTCCAATGCTTGCTGATAGAACTTTTCGGCTTCAGCGTACCTTCCTTGCAATTTGCAGACTGCTGCTAGTTTATCAAAGCTATCGGCAATCTCTGGATGGTTATCTCCTAGCAAGCGTTTTCTCATTTCAAATGCTTGCTGATAGAACTTTTCGGCTTCAGCATAATTTTGTTGAGATTCGTACAAACTCCCCAAGTTGTAGAGGCTATCGGCAATCTCTGGATGGTTATCTCCTAGCAAGCGTTTTCTCATTTCCAATGCTCGCTGATAGAACTTTTCGGCTTCAGCATACCTTCCTTGGGAATGGTAGAGTCCTGCCAAGTTAATAGGTGCAGCACCCAAATTGTCATCTCCCAATATGCGTTTGTCTAGCTCTAAAACTTGCAGATATAACTTTTCGGCTTCGCTGTACCGTCTTTGGTCAGAGTAGAGTAAAGCCAAATTGCTGAGTCTAGCGCCAACACGAGGATGTTCTCCAAACAAACGTTTGTCTAGTTCCAATGCTTGCTGATAGAACTTTTCGGCTTCAGCGTACCTTCCTTGCAATTTGCAGACTGCTGCTAGTTTATCAAAGCTATCGGCAATCTCTGGATGGTTATCTCCTAGCAAGCGTTTTCTCATTTCAAATGCTTGCTGATAGAACTTCTCAGCTTCAGCATAATTTTGCTGAGATTCGTACAAACTCCCCAAGTTGTGGAGGCTATCGGCAATCTCTGGATGGTTATCTCCTAGCAAGTGTTTTCTTATTTTTAATGCTCGCTGATAGAACTTTTCGGCTTCAGCATACCTTGCTTGTAATTTGTAGAGAAAAGCCAAGTAGTTGAAACTAATGACGACAGAGGGATGGTCTTCTCCCAGGCGTTCTCTAGCAACTGATAAACATTGCTCTAACCAAGGGGTAGCCTGCTGATAAGCTCCTTGACCTTCATAAAACCAACCCAAGCGAACAAAAGGCGTAATTAAATCCTCATCACTTAACCAATTATTATAAACATTAGTAACTTCAGCAAGGTGGGGGATAACAGGAGTGAATTTAGTAATGTGTGGTAATATAGGGTATCGAGGAATTTCCTTTGCAACTGCAACTATTGCAGTACAGTAATTATATTTTTGCTCGTCACTAACAGCTAAGTTATTTTGTTTTTCTCTAAGAAACTCTCGAATTAGTTGATGTAATTGATAAGTCTGTTCACCCTGTAACAGGTGCAAGTTTTCTAATTCAACTCTTGCATCTTCCAATTCTTCCAAGTCTTGCTCAACAGCAGCACGTTCCACCAACGACCAAGGAATTGGAGCCAAAGCAAATAAACTTAGTAAACATCCTAATTGTTGGGCATCATCACTTAATTCTGACCAACTCAACTCAAAAGCCGCCGCTACTCCATTTTTTACGTTTAAAGTCCAAGTGGGGTCATTTTCCTTCACGACTAACGAAGGGTGATCTAACCCTTTTTCCTCCAACCGTCGCAGCAGTTCAGCTAAAGTTATGTTGCGTTTCTTTACATACCTGCCAACTAATTGCAAAGCTAGGGGCAAATAGCCCAAACGATGACAAAGTTCCAAGGCTTGTGCTAATTCTTGGTTTTGCTTTTCCTCTCCAATCAATTGAGCTAGTAATAAGAGTGCGTCTGTCTCTGATAAAACCTCCAAAAACAAAGAACTAGCTAAATCTAATTTGAGGCGTGTAGTAATTAGTACTTTAAACTGGGATGGTTGGGGTGGTAGATACGGTTTGATGTGACTGTAATTCTTCACATCATCCAAAACTAGAAGAGTATTTCCCTGATGCCAATGGTTCCAGCACCAACTTACTCGTTCTGGTAACTCCAAATCTTCTGGAGGTTGCAAACCTAAATACGTAACAGCAAATTTTACGATTTGCAATCCAATGTCTTGTTCTATTGCTCTTAGCCAGCAGATACCACCAGGATAATTATGTGACTGCAAATGTAAAAGTGAATACTGGATTGCTAATTCTGTTTTGCCAACTCCCCCCATACCTTCAACAGCAGCAATTACTACTTCATTCTGGCGTTGTAATTGTTGGTGGAGGCGTTCTAATTCCCGCGCACGTCCAACAAATTTATTTGTGCTGCTAGGAGGAATATTTTGGGGAAAGCCTGTTGGTTTAGAAATATTACTCAAATTACTGACGATTTGGTAAATTTGGGTAATGTTTCCGACTGTAATATTCCCCTCAGCCCGTACATTCTCAAAGATTTTTTGTACAACTTGAGAATCTGGATGGTTAGCCATGATTTTAAGCTTCTTGGTTTAAATTTCCCAAGTCAATGTTTGTAGCTTTCACCCCTTTGAGCATTTCCTGCTCAACCGAACCACCCCGCGCGGCTTTCTGGCTGATGTCTTTGGCTTTCAAATCACCAGTTAATTCAATCTCACTCAGAACTGCCTGACGTATCTTTTGATCTTGTGCTTGTAGCTGCTCGACTAGTTCCTTAATGACCCTCTGTGTTTGCCGTGACTTATGATGTAGCTAACAACCCGATCACCTTCCGCGACCTGCTGCACAATCTCAATTTGGATGTCGGGGAACGCAGCGAAGAAATCGTCAAAGAAGGATTCATGATAGACCCTCAGTGCATCAATACCGCAATTTTCTGTACAAGACATCGCATGGTTAATACAATTCTCCGTCCAGAAATCTTTCAACGCTGTAAGATTTCGACCATTCCAAACGACTTGAACAAAGTTCTGGATTACTTGCTTATTTTTATCAAGGTCGGTCATTAGCTTCTCTCCAGAGAGTCGTTTTTCATTGAGCAGTATACAACTTCAAAAGTTTGAAATTCAAAGCGTTGAGCTTTTACGGTGTCCAGTTGCCCTATCACCTAGAGGGAAAATCCTTTATTTTTTCTTCTTGATTGTTGCTGTTCTTCTATTATTTCTTGCAATACACGCTCTGCTTCTGGGCAAAGCTGAATATCTTCTATTTCTACTGACCCGATATAAATCGGTGAATACTCGTCTTCACCTGACTGGTTTCGGTTGACTGCCACTCGGAAAACCTCACCTCGTTCATCATGGGTAAATACCAATTCTCTACCCTGCTTCTCCAGAGTTGCACGTTTGAATCTTCTAGTATGTCCGATTTTGGGGTAGACATAGCTCACCCCTAGCTCATTATCAATTTCATTTTTTTCTTGACTGCCACAAATTGGTAAACGTTAGAGAGGTCGTCGAAAAAAACTTCGCATACGAACTAAAAATTTACCCCAATGGCTCAATTTTGGCAAATCTATGTATTATCAAAAATTGGCTCCCATTATCGCTGATTTCTGGCACACCAATGGCACAGCGATGGTAAATCAATGGAATTTCAAAACCTCAATTCTCAACTAATTATCACTATTGAGAATTAGGGCTAAAACTGGCTCAATTATGGCACGCCAATGGCAGGGCTATGGCATACCAAAGTCCAATCACCTAAATTCCGCATTTTTAAATATCACAGTGACATTATGCTTT
>CAZZZY010000637.1:0-4103 GCA_964658545.1 uncultured Acetobacteraceae bacterium
TGCCCCTGTGCCCCTCATCCCCTACCCAATTCAGTAAGTAGCCGCCGAATCACTGATGCATCCTCGGCATCAGGAACTTTAGCTAAATAATTTTGTAGGTCGTCTACGGCTTGGGGGTAGTAACCGAGTTGATAATACATCAAGCCGCGATCGCGCAATTCTAAAGTTAAATTAGGGAATAGCAACAAAATTCGTTCAATCGCTGCTAGGGTTTTTTCTAACTCTTGTTGTTTGAGGTAAATAAATTTTATATTTGTCAGCATCCGGGCCAAAAATTGCCGATTACTGACTACGGCTAAAAATTCTGGTTGTAGCGTCACACGTTGCTGATAAATTTGCGATAGCCGTTCTTCGCAATCTTGGGCAAATATTATTTCACCGCCATTAAAGGCATCCACAAAAATCTCTATATCTGGAACATCTGGACGAATGAGGAAATGTCCAGGCATCCCCACACCCACCATCGGGAAATCAATCCGTCTGGCAACCTCCAGGTAAACCAATGCTAAAGTAATAGGAATCCCCAATCGGCGGTCAATTACATCATTGAAAAAGCTGTTGCGCGGATCGTAATAGTCAATTTTATTACCAGAAAAACCTAATTTATCGTAGAGATACTGATTAATACTTTGAACCATCCGCAGAGGATACCGTGAGTCAGGCAGGCGTTCTTGAAGCTCCCATGCCATTGTATCAAGGGTGTTGAGGTATTCCTCCGGGTCTAGCTTAGGATATTCTTCTTGGGCAATATACAAAGCTGCCTTTGCTAGGTCAATGTTTTCGTCAGCCTGCTGAATCTCATAATAAAAATATTGTCGCGCTGACGATAAATTCATAAGCTGTTGCTCGGTAAAAGTGAGAGGATAAAGTCGTAGCCACCCGCAATTTAGGTATCGCGGTTTGGCTAAAAGCAGTTGTTTGTATCTATCTTTATCTTAGAGACCATTTATAAAGTAAATCAAAAAGTAGGGTGTGTTACGGCTTTAGCCTAACGCACCGCTACATAACACGGTGCGTTAGGCGCTCATCTTGTATTTCTCGTGACAAATCATATCGAAGTATGCGCCTAACACACCCTACAAGAATTTTATTTTTACTTTATAAATACTCTCTTATGGATATTCAGAAGTTTTGGAAATGGAGATTGTACATAGCTTTCATGATATGTATCTATCATTTTCACCAAATTCACCTTCGCAGTATACAAAGAATCGTAGCCATCACTGATAGCAATATCCTCTCCATCTTGACTGACAGCTACTACACGAATTTGCTTTTCAAATGTTAAATATTGAACCATTTAGGGACTTGCAAAGAAAAAAACATCCCAAATTCTCTTGTGGGGTGGGTGTCCTCACCCATCCCAGATTTAGGGCGTTCATGTTGCCCACCCCACAAAATGGATAATTTATTTCTTGGAAGTCCCATGTATGCTTTTATACAGATATCATATAGCAATCCTAAATAATTCGTGAGAGATAAAATAGCCGAAAGGCTTTTAAATACGTACTTTTAATCTCCGTATTGTCTCACGTTTCAATTCGGATTGCTCAATACCTTTGCCAAAATAAGAGCCTAGAAAAATTTTGGCAAAACTGGCAAAATTACCCATACATAAGCGTTTCGCTTAAAAGGTAGTTTGTCATCTCAAACCCTTATACTGCGGTCAATACGTTAAAAAAAACCTTGTGGAAAACCTGAAAGGAATTTTTAGAACTTATTGTTTTTCACAAACCGAGCGAGAACAGCGAGTTAATAGTGAAAGCGTCATCAACTCACCCTCGTAAATTGGCGAAGGTATTGATTGCTATATCTGATTTTTGAACAACAGCGATCGCCTAACACGCCAGTTTTGATTTTGAGTCTTTCCTAGTCCCCATGCTAAAACTTACCTTAATTTTGATCCCCAAGCCGCAGTCTTAAAGATCAATTTAAGGCGAAGGTGGGAGCGTTCAGTGTTAATCTGAAAGGTGACATTGCTTAATTTTATGTCTTCTCCGACCTTATCTGAAATATAGCTTCACTCATTAGGCGCAGCATGGTCACAACCGCAGAAAAAACAAACATTGGCTACATTACCCAAATCATTGGCCCAGTTGTAGACGTTAAATTTCCCGGCGGGAAATTGCCACAAATCTACAACGCTTTGAAAATCAAAGGCACCAATGAAGCTGGACAGGAAATCAACATCACCGTTGAAGTACAGCAACTGCTGGGCGACAACCAGGTGCGGACTGTTGCGATGAGTTCCACCGAAGGCTTAGTGCGTGGTTTTGAAGTCACCGATACAGGCGCTTCCATCAGCGTGCCGGTTGGTAAAGCCACCTTGGGTCGAATTTTCAACGTCCTTGGCGAACCTGTGGACAACAGAGGCCCAGTAAATGCTGAGGCCACTCTACCCATCCACCGCTCTGCTCCCAAATTCACTGACCTGGAAACCAAACCTTCGGTGTTTGAGACTGGGATTAAAGTTGTTGACCTTCTGACTCCCTATCGACGCGGCGGTAAGATTGGTCTATTCGGCGGTGCTGGTGTTGGTAAAACCGTGATCATGATGGAGTTGATTAACAACATCGCTACCCAGCATGGTGGAGTATCCGTATTTGCTGGCGTGGGTGAACGCACCCGTGAAGGTAATGACCTTTACAACGAAATGATTGAATCTGGGGTTATCAATAACGAGAGCCTTAATGATTCCAAGATTGCTCTTGTGTATGGTCAGATGAACGAGCCACCTGGAGCGAGAATGCGGGTTGGTCTGTCAGGATTGACAATGGCAGAATACTTCCGCGACGTGAGTAAGCAGGATGTGCTCTTGTTTATTGACAACATCTTCCGGTTCGTACAAGCGGGTTCGGAAGTATCCGCGCTACTAGGTCGGATGCCTTCTGCTGTAGGATATCAGCCCACATTGGGAACCGACGTAGGTGAACTGCAAGAGCGGATTACCTCGACAACAGAGGGTTCCATTACCTCCATTCAAGCAGTATATGTCCCTGCGGATGACCTCACCGACCCCGCACCTGCTACCACCTTCGCCCACTTGGACGGAACCACAGTACTATCTCGCGGTTTGGCTGCTAAGGGAATTTATCCCGCAGTTGATCCCCTGGGTTCAACTTCCACCATGCTCCAACCAAATATTGTCGGTGACGAACACTACAATACTGCGCGGGCGGTGCAATCAACTCTGCAACGTTACAAAGAACTCCAAGACATTATCGCCATTCTCGGTTTAGATGAATTGTCTGAAGAAGACCGTCTCATCGTGGCGCGGGCGCGGAAAGTTGAGCGCTTCTTGTCTCAGCCGTTCTTTGTCGCAGAAGTATTTACCGGTTCTCCTGGTAAGTATGTGAAGTTGGAAGATACCATCAAAGGCTTCCAAAAGATTCTCTCTGGTGAGTTGGATGCTCTACCAGAACAAGCTTTCTACTTGGTTGGCGATATTAACGAAGCGATCGCCAAAGCTGAAAAAATCAAAGGTTAGTCATTAGTCATTGGCCATTGGTCATTAGTGCGCGATCGCTAATGGCTAATGGCTAATAGCAAAAGACAACAGACAAAGGACAAAGGACAAATGACATTAACCGTTCGTGTAATTTCCCCAGATAAAACAGTCTGGGATGCCCCAGCTGAAGAAGTAGTTTTGCCTAGCACCACTGGTCAACTAGGTATTTTAACTGGACACGCCCCACTTTTGACCGCTCTGGATACTGGTGTAATGCGAGTCCGCGCGGCGAAAAATCAGAATTGGCAAGCGATCGCTCTTTTGGGTGGCTTTGCCGAAGTCGAAGAAAATGAAGTGACAATTCTGGTTAACGGCGCTGAACGTGGCGACAAAATTAACCTTGAGGAAGCTCGTGCTGCTTACAACCAAGCAGAAGCGGGACTGAATCAAGTCTCAGCAGACGATCGCCAAGCCCAAATCAAGGCAAATCAAGCCTTCAAACGCGCCCGCACTCGGTTTCAAGCGGCTGGCGGTTTGGTCTAATTTTACTTTTTATTTCAACTTTGTAGGTTGGGCAATGTCCAACCTACAAATTTATTCTTTGAAATATACGTAGGGTGCGTTATGCCAAAGGCTAACGCACCACCTCGAATTT
>CAZZZY010000638.1:0-4103 GCA_964658545.1 uncultured Acetobacteraceae bacterium
AAGGCGCAGAGGACGCAGAGACAAGAAAGAGATGCTTAACCCAAGCGTATTGGGACAGGACTCAGTTTCCTGGGTATAAAGAGCCATTATTTTTTGGTAAATTCTAACAATATTATCTGTAATTTCACACAGATAACTTAGCCGAAAGCTGATGTAGTATTACTTGACTGTTGCCGATGATAATATTTTAGTTTTGTTTCATGCTTCTATACTAACTATCCGTAAATATACGATGAAATTTTAGATATTTTTCCTCATCAACCTAGCGATATAGTTTGTTTTAAAAACAGCGTTTTTTAGATTCATCGTATGTATCTATCTAGAGATAATACGAATTATTTTTAGCCTATTAATGCGTTAATAGTTACACTATAAGCCGCTTTTTTATATCTA
This sequence comes from uncultured Acetobacteraceae bacterium, assembly GCA_964658545.1. Lineage (GTDB taxonomy): Bacteria > Cyanobacteriota > Cyanobacteriia > Cyanobacteriales > Nostocaceae > Nostoc. The sequence goes on from CAZZZY010000638.1 coordinate 394, forward strand.
AAACTAAGGAAGAGAAAAATTACTGTAAAAAAGTTTAATCGACAAACATTATTCATTAGTAAATGTACCTAAAGCAATGATTGTATATTTAACTTTTTTTTAGGTGTATTCATTATAGCTATGATTTATCCGCTTTAAATAAACTTTATTCAGACACTAAACCAGCTCAACATCACACTTTATAAAAAAATTACAAAGAAAAAGATATAAGATGAGCTTTTTCTTAATGAGATTGATATATGACAAGCTCCTAAACCCAAAAATTTGTTAAAAAAAGATCCTGATATTGAAGTGCGCCAACTAGTTTTGATTAAACCGGACTTGGGAAATAATTTTCTAGTAATTTGTACTCATTTCTACTGGCAAACTTCCAAATGAAATTACTGAAAAACCATGAGAATATAGATACTTCATGAAACTTAGGTAAAGTTAGCTGCCATACGGAGCATCTACTAGTACAGCTTGGCGGATATTTAGCTAACATCTCAATTAACAAGATTTGGGGCAAAATCCTCTTGTCAAATTATGGGGGCTAGACATCAACTTATACTAAGCTGTTGCGCACTTAATTTGTATATGGGACGCGGGCAAGATGCCCGCACTACAATAATTTTACGTTTTCGTCTTATACAATCTAGCTGCACATCAGCTTAAACACGGGTAGGCAATGGACTTTTTGACTGCCAAGCTAGATGCCTTGCTGAATCTAGGTTTCAGGTCTTTTGCAAAAGTAAACTTTTTACCCGTTTAGAGTATAATTTCTCATAGCCGTAATCTGACATTAAGGACTACGGCAATTCGTGCAACTATTCCAATTTTAGTTGGGGCGTGAGTTGGAGAGTGCCAATACCTAAATCTTTAGGTGAAAGCGATCGCGTTTCAAACAAAGCCATCATATCCCGTAACTGAGGATTGCCACGGGAGGCTCCTGTTAGTCCTTTAGCAATGATTAAACCACAGTAGCCCTGAGTATTTTTACAGCGTTGATTCCATTTTTTACGGGCTTCTACATGAATAGGATCTTCATCTAAGAATTCACCGAATAGGAACAATTCGTCATTTTGAGTTTGTAATAAACCGAGGTCGTAGCGATCGCCATCATCAGGATCGGCACCTGGATTAAAGCAAATTGCTCTCAGTCCTCCTGCTGCTTCAATTCTTTCAATTACAGTCTTAGCCTTGGGCCGGGAAGTTTGAATTAAAATCACCGGCAAACCGTCACCCACTTGTTTGATCTCACCAGCCTTATGGTAAGTTACCCCCTTACGGAGGTGATCCAACATTTCCCATGACACTACACCCAAACTGAGGAAAGAGTCTTCCGGTATTAAGTCATCTTGCAATGGTTGGAAATTCCCAAAGTCAAGGTCGTCATCATCGTTATCAAAGCCTGCCATTTCCTCTAATTCTGCTGCTAACTGCGGCATGGTAGAGACTGTCACAGCTATAGATTTAGTTGATTCTTCCGACTGTGGCAGAGAAATCGGATAGCGACGACTGAGGCTAGGGAAAATGTCCTCATGCAACTGGCGACGGTGATCGCGAATAAAGCAGATCAGGCTTTCGATGGCAACAAAAATTACCAGTGCTTCCTCGTCATACAAAACAGACCGTAGTCCTTCTAAGGGGTGGATATTACCGAAAGTTGGGTCAATTTCGGATAATGGTAGATCCGCCAAATCACTTTCTTCTTCTTCGTCTTCATCGGTTGCATCAGCACTTTCAAAGGTGAGAAACAGGCAATCTTGTCTAAGGAACGCTTCTTCTAGATGCTCCGTTGATTCTTCATCTTGTAAAACTGCGGTGCGAAACTGTTTCAAAGACTCTTCTGAGCGATAAAACAAAATCCCATACTCCATTCCCAGCATTCCCATGACTGAGGCGTAGAGTGTGCCAACATCCCACTGATTAATCTCGATTGACAAAATTTGCTGTTCTTCCAAAAATTCCCAAGGTGCTGCTTGCCAAATTGCAAATGCTTTCTCTCGCAAAATTTGTGCATACTGTGGGGGTAAGTCAGGGGTTTGACTATCCAGGATGTCGGCGAACCCGCGAAACAGTTCATCAATTAAAGGCAGTTCTGGTGCGTAGTCGATGGCGATATCTAAATCTTGCAGCACTCCCCGCAGGTAAAATTGGATCTCGCGGTCTTTAACTACAATTCTTTGGGGTCTGGCAGGTCTTGCCGGACTGTGGGGATGCTCCATTGCTCGCATTAAGGTACGAACTATTGCTTCTGGACCAACATCTGAAGCTACCACATCCATTCCTCGGACAACACCTTGGGAGTAATCTACCCAAAGAATGCATTCTCCCTTTTCTTCGGAGTCTGAGTACTGGTTTGGTGATGACAACGGACGGCGATCGCCCTCCCATACAGAAGGAATTTGAGTTAATTTCTTCAAGCGACGACTGGTAGAGCGATTAAAACTTGTCATAGAGCTAAGTTAATCAAAAGAAGCAATTTGGAAGTAAACTTTGGGGAATAGCTAGCCTCGGATTAGGTTTTTATGGCAGCACCTGAAAAATAGTTGCTTCTCAGACAAGCCATGCTTGAACTCCAAAAATACCGAATCTCTAATACACAATGAGTCTATCAATTCTAGAATAAAAATCTTTGGCTGCTTTTAACGGAGTATTTACAATTTGGCATCTAAGGACATCTAAGCCGCTAGAATGAATACAAAAACACCAAGGGCAACCCAGAGCCATTAACAAGCCGATATAGAGTAAAGCTTAGACTAATTAAGGAGTTGAAAAAGCAGATGACACAAACAATTCAGTCTCAACAACGCGGAATTCTGTTAAGCGAAGCCGCATTGCACCAAGTAAAATCCCTCCGAGACAAGCAAGGCACAGACTTCTGCTTACGGGTAGGAGTCCGTCAGGGTGGTTGTTCTGGGATGTCTTACATGATGGACTTTGAAGACACTAGCAAGATCACCCCACAGGATGAAGTTTTTGACTATGATGGCTTCAAAATTGTCAGCGATCGCAAGAGTCTGTTATATCTCTACGGATTAATGCTCGATTACAGCGATGCTATGATTGGCGGTGGCTTTCAATTCACTAACCCCAATGCTAACCAAACTTGCGGTTGCGGCAAGTCATTTGGGGTGTAATATTGTCATTTGTCATTTGTCCCTCGTCATTTGCAGTTGCTTAATGACCAATGACCCAAGACAAATGACTAATGACCAACGAAAAATGACTAATGACCAATGACTAATACAGTTGAATCTCTGTTTGATACAGGTTTGGAACGTTATAAAGCTGGAGAGGCAGTAGATTCTTTAATCCCTGTGTTTAAAGAAGTGTGCGATCGCGCTCCTAAAACGAGTACTGCTTGGATCTGTTTGGCGTGGTTGTATCTACTCGATAACAAACCCAACTTGGCTTACAAAGCTGCACAGAAGGCAGTCAAGTTAAATCCACAAGACCCACAGGCTAGAGTCAATATCGCCTTAGCAATGCTGGAAACAGGTCAAAAAGGTTTACGGGAACATATTGACATTGCACAGCAGCTAATTTTTGTCAACCCCGAATGGCGTGATGAAATAAAAAGCAGTATTGAAGACGGTTTAAGTAGAAAACCAGATTGGCAGAGTTTGACAAAAGTCAAAAATTGGCTGTTGGAGGAGTGAGGAGTGAGGAATTAAATTCAAGTCGGGAATCCTCACTTCTAACTTCCCCATCACTTAGTTACCAGT
>CAZZZY010000639.1:0-4091 GCA_964658545.1 uncultured Acetobacteraceae bacterium
GACGATCAATTTCAGTCGTAACAGGTTTTCCTTGTTCAATTTGGGCGATCGCTTCTTTATAATCTCCTCTAGAGGCGCGATCGAAGAGGATGGTATCTGGTAACTTTACAATATCTATCTGCCTGTTGACATCTGGTAAATTTAACGCTGGCTTTTCAGGATTGACCCCGATAACTAGTACAGATGTCTTTTGGCGTGTTTTCGGATTCTTCCAATCGATAAAGTTGATATACATTGGTTCTGCTGACTTCACCCCCTGTACATCCATTGCCTGATATAGCCGCCGTCGCGTAAAGGTGGATATATTTAACACGTTACGTCCTTGAGGACTAATTAGGATAATGTCAGCTTGGATACTGTTAGGAAGCTTAGTATTACTTTCAAACAAGGCATTCTGAAACCCTAGCTGCATGAACATGAGGATATCAGCGAAAGCAATGCCTCCCAATGCCACCAAGAGACGGCTTTTTTCATGACTAAGTTGCAACCATCCTAGAGGGGTTCGCTGTCGCAGTTGTTGAATAAATCCAATCATAATTCTATTACCGCCTTTACTTGCAAATTCGTAAACTTGGCAGCTTTGGCGCTAGAAGCCTCATCTAGTCGCACGTGGACTTCCACTACTCTGGCATCAATATTGCTAGAGGGGTCACTGTTGACAAGATTTTGTCGCTGTACCTGCATCCCCATCCAATCGACGGTTCCCTGTAATTCTCCAGGAAGGGAATCGCTGATTAGCTTAACCCGTTGTCCCGATCGTACTTTGTTAATATCACTTTGGTAAACTTCTGCAACTGCATACATCTGGTCGGTTCGACCTAGTTCTACAATCCCGTCATTAGAAACGGTTTCTCCGGCTCGTGTATTAATCTTCAGAATTTGTCCGGCTTCGGGTGCGCGGACGTATGCTTGATCGAGTTGCGCTCTAATTTTTGCTACAGTAGCTTGAGCGCTGTCTACCTCTGCTTGGGCGTTTGCAATATCTGTAGGGCGGACTTCAGCTGTTTGGTTAAGGGTAGCTTTGGCTTCGTTAATCTGCTGTTGCAAGCTAGCGAGGGTTTGGTTGCGATTAGCTTTGGCCTCCTTAATCTGCTGTTCTAAAGTAGCGACAGTTCTTGTTTTATTGGCTTGGTTTTCGATTACCTGCTGAGTCGAAGTTTCTGCACTCAAGCGTTTTTGATCGGCTTCCTGACTAGAAATTGCCCCTTCTTTGTATAAAGCGTCATAGCGTTGCACGTCTACTTGGGCGTTCCGCTTTTCGGCGGCGACACGATTCACTGTTGCTTGTAAGCTTTCTCGTTGTCCTTGCAAGTCTGCTTCTAGGCGATCGATTGTGGCTTGCTGAGTTTTGATATTTCCCTCTAGTTCGACTTGCAGACGGCTTACAGCAGCTTGTTTAGCTCCAATTTCTCCCTGTTTCGCTCCGGCTTTTACCTTGTCAAGGCTAGATTTAGCAACTTGAACTTGTTTTTGGGCTTCAACTAAACTTGCTTGCAAGCGATCGCGACTATCCATAATGGCAATTACCTGTCCACCCTTAACGCGATCGCCTTCTTTCACCAATAGCTTCTGAAGCAGACTTCCCTCAGTCGAAGAAGTTGCAGACAGTTTTATGACTTCTCCATTTGGTTCTAAACGTCCTAATGCTGTGACTGTTTTTATTACTGGTTGAACAGCTACTGGCACTGCCTGCTTTTCATTAGCGGTAGCCTGAAACTTTAGCACCGTATAAACACTAGCTCCACCTATTAGCAAAGATGTCAGTATTGCTAGTGTAATCGGCGATCGCAAAAGATTTTGGGAAGACTTTAAATCCTCTAATTTCCAGTTCTGCACCATACTGTTCACCTTTTACCATTAGCAACTTATACTAAACTGTTCAGTTCAATTCATGCTAAACTAAACTGAGTAGTTTAGTCAATAGGACAAAGTGGAAATTCTAAATTTAGAGCGTTATCAACTAAAACTTCCCAATGCCCAATTTCCCATTCCCCCCTTTAATTACATCTGAGATTAATGGCGTATGGTATTGGGCAGTATCTATTAAAATTGTTTATTAAGAGAGGATGATTAATAAATGGTACGCATTAAAACTGACGAAGTTGATCGAGATCATTCCGTTGATAAAGTGGAGCAAATTCTGCAAGGGGCAATGCAGGAATTCCTGCAAAATGGCTATGCTGGTACAAGTATGGATCGAGTAGCAGTAGCGGCTGGTGTTTCTAAAGCAACAGTCTACAGCCACTTTCAAGATAAAAAAGGACTTTTTAAAGTACTGATAGAGTCCTTGGCACATGAGAAATTTAACTCTCTCTTTGGTACGGAACCTATGGAGGGAGAACCAAAAATCGTCCTGCGCCAATTAGGAAGCAAATTATTAGAACAAATGAATAACGACCAAGAAAGTTGTCCATTTATGCGAGTGTTAATTGGGGAATCTGGTCGTTTTCCGGAATTAACTCAGATTTGTGTTCGGGCGATGATTAAACCAATGTTGGAAACGCTCAATCAATACTTTGCTGCTCACCCTGAACTGAATATTAGTGACTCAGAGGCAGCAGCGAGGATTTTTTTAGGTACATTAGTTAATTTTCATGTTACTCAAGATGTGATGCATGGGAGGGACATTATACCAATGGAAAGCGATCGCCTGATTGATGCGTTGACACAGCTAATCACTAAATGCGCCGATTGATTGGCTATGTCCCATTGTGAGCTTATAGAGTGCTGTTGACTATCTCCAGCTTTTTTTTGTTCTTTGCCGTTGAGCCAAAATCCCACGGCTTAATGTAAAAACATAGCTATTGCTAGTTTTCATGGCCGTGGGAGTGTCAAAAGCTGGCACAAGTACATCCTCCAGCGATCGCAAAAATAACTAGGCAGGAATAACTTGAACAATTAATGAGCGTTTATCAAGCGACTGGATTTTACCCACTTGACTAAGATCGTTTGCAATTCTGTCTAGCAGTTCTCCGGCTTGGTCACGATATTGATGTTCTCGGCCTCGTAAACGAATGGCAAATTTCACCGAATCGCCCTTACTCAACCACCCAACTGCTTTTTCAATGCGTAAATTATAATCAGCGATACCCACGTTTAGACCGAACCGAACTTCTTTTACCGTGGGTCTAGCACTCTGGCTCTGACGTTTTTTCTTTTGATATTGAAGCTTGCCATAATTGAGAATTTTGGCGATTGGAGCCTCTTTGCCTTGAGATACTACAACCAAGTCAAGCTCTAGGCTCTCGGCTAACTGTAGCGCCTCATTGGTGTCGATCAGACCACGATTATTATTCTCATGGTCAATCAAGAAGACATGAGGTGATTTGATTTGTGAATTAATCAGTTGCTTTTGGATTGCGATAATGATTTTCTCCTAATTTGTTCAACATTTTAACTATCCAAGGTAATTCTAATTTAACACAACACTGAATCAGAGCAACTTTAACGACACAATGCACTACAATCTGTTATGATGTGGAATTGCGGCACTCGCTCTTCAGTCTTTGCGCTATTGCCCATCCAGCCTTTCAATACTTTTTTATCCGTCCGCCTAAGACTGACGCCACCATTGGCGACAGGCCGATGTTATTTTTGGAGTCTTATGTCTTTTTCTACTCTCGGCTTGTCCAATGAAATTATCCGTGCGGTTACAGAGCGAGGGTACACCGAACCTACGCCAATTCAGATCCAGGCGATTCCTGCCGTCTTGTCAGGTAGCGATCTGCTAGCTGGGGCACAAACTGGCACAGGAAAGACTGCTAGTTTTACCCTACCGCTCCTACATCGGTTGTCGTCTGACAAGAACGGCAAAGGTACATCTAATGGATACCGGCCGATCCGGGCGCTGATTCTCACCCCGACTCGTGAACTCGCCGCCCAGGTGGAAGAAAGCGTGCGCGAGTACGGCAAATACTTGCAGCTAAACTCGATGGTGATGTTCGGCGGAGTCGGCATTAATTTGCAAAAACAGCGTTTGAAGAACCGAGTGGATATCTTGGTCGCTACTCCAGGACGACTATTAGACCACGTACAGCAGGGCACGCTGAACCTGTCGCATATTGAGGTTTTGGTGCTAGATGAAGCAGATC
>CAZZZY010000640.1:0-4086 GCA_964658545.1 uncultured Acetobacteraceae bacterium
CCAAAGGGAGAGGCTAACGCCAAGGGAGAAGACCGCACTGCCTCCCCCATGCCCATTATTGACTGAAGGTCAAGCAGCCATCTAAATCTATTCTGGTATGAAAAAATTGGTATTCCAGTTAACACGCAATAAAGCTTGATGCATGGTTCAATTAAATACTAAAGCCCCAAAAATCCAGAAATATCTATATTTGGAGATGTAGGTGGATGGTTTTATCTAAGATATATAAGACTTTTCTGATAATAGCTACTGTTACACTCGTTACAGTATTGGCAGTTTCAGGGTTTGCTGAGACAAGACCTCAGCACAATGTAATAATTTTCATTACCGATGGATTGCGGCCTAGTAAAGCTAATGCTCAGGAAACCCCTAATCTTCATGAAATTCGCCAACAGGGTGTAAGTTTTGTCAATAGCCATTCGCTGTTTCCCACTTTTACTACCGCTAATGCTTCTGCGATCGCAACTGGACATTATCTCGGTGATACTGGTGATTTCAGCAATACAATTAATGTTGGCTTTCCTGTCAAGAGTGCCAGTAATAGTCCAGTTCCTTTCTTAGAAAATAATGCGGTTTTGGGGGAAATTAGCCAACACTTTGATGGTAATTACTTAAACGAAGAAAGCTTATTAGATGCTGCACGTAAAGCTGGATTTAGCACCGCATCTGTTGGGAAGATTGGGCCAGTCTTAATTCAAGATGTTACTCAACGAACTGGTAAATCCACAATCATAATTGATGATGCCACCGGTTCTAAAACGGGAATTCCTCTGAGTTCTGAAATAGCTGAACTGTTAACAAAAAATGGCATTGCCTTAACATCTCCGACGCGAGGAGATAATGGCAAACCTGGCAACAGCACAGTATCGGGCACAAAAGTGGCTAATATAGTTCAACAACAATACTTTGCCGATATAACGACAAAAGTACTATTGCCTCTATTCAAACAACGGCAAAAACCTTTTGTTTTAATTTATTGGTCACGCGATCCAGATGGAACTCAGCATAACCAAGGTGATAGTCTAAACACTGTCACTCCAGGGATTAATGGCCCCACTTCACTCGCATCTCGGCAAAATGTCGATAACAATCTTGCTCAAATCCGTGCCGTTCTCAAACAGCTAAATTTAGAAACTTCCACAAATATTTTTGTGACGGCTGATCACGGTTTTTCTACCATCAGCAAGGAGAGCAAAACCAGCTATTCAAAAACACTTAATTATCCAGATGTGGTGAAAGGATTTTTACCACCTGGTTTTCTAGCCATTGATATTGCTCATGGTTTAGGATTGCCTTTATTTGATCCAGATAAGCAAAATGCTGCTGTTGATCCAACTCAGGGTCAGTTTTCTAAAAATGGTTTGATTGGTAAAGAACCCAATAAACCTGATGTGTTAGTGGCTGCTAATGGTGGTTCAGATTTGATTTATTTACCTAATAGTGCAAATAACAAAGCACTTGCTAAACAAGTTGTAGATATCCTATTAAAAGAAGATTATGTTAGTGGTTTATTTGTAGATGATGCATTAGGCTCCATTCCAGGGACTTTACCCTTAAGTGCAATCGGGCTTCATGGTAAATCTCATCTTCCTAGCCCAGCGATCGCGGTAAACTTTCGGACATTTGATACTGGCTGTGGCGATCCAACTGCCTGCGGGGTGGAAATTGCAGACTCTTCTTTGCAACAAGGACAGGGGATGCATGGCTCTTTTAGCCGTGCTGATACTTACAATTATATGGCTGCGATCGGCCCTGACTTTCAGAAAGCTTTTGTAGACCGAGTACCAGTGAGTAATGCTGATGTGGCTATTACTTTGGCTAAGACTTTAAATTTGAAGATTCCCCATCAAGGAAAACTTATAGGTCGTATTTTACATGAATCCTTGGTCAGAGGAGTCAGAAAAGTTTCTTTTAAATCTCATACTCTGACATCCCAGCCAAGTACTAATGGATTAAAAACGATTCTGAAGTATCAAACTGTTGGCTCAACTCGATATTTCGACGTTGCTGGTTTTCCTGGACGTACACTCGGTTTAGCAAAATAGTACGCTATTGGTATATTGAAATCTTTGAATCCCAGAAACTAAAGAAAATGTTGCAGTTAACATCAGTAAGTTTCTTCTTGAGAACATCTCAACAACTCCAACTTTCCCCCACAGTCTAATTCTCTACCGCTAGTTACAAGGCCCTTTGCAGTGATTTCTATCACCCTTTTTTTGTTCATACTCTTGACATACTTCATAACGAAAGGTTATAAAACTTTAAGAAAAATAAATGCAGTCGGCCTAATCCACTATAATTCCCGAAAAAAATTTGTAAAGGGTAAACCGGAGCGGAGGAACCAAACCTGGGGCATATTTTGAAGAAAGTGAGGAGTTAATAGTGAGGAGTAAAAAATGACTAAACTCATAACTCATAACCCATAATTTTCTTAAGAAGGACATCTCTCAGTCCTAGCCCGTCAGCTAACTTCGTCGGCATTGAGAGGAGACTGAACGAGCAGCATTCTTAATCAGTAATGCCTTGTTCTCGTCAGTGTCCCTTGGCTGGTAACTTTACGGTTCGTTGTACCTGCCCTCGGCCTTGAGAAAGGATAACAATATCTTGATTTTTGGTGTCTGAGGCAGGATTATTTGCCTTGAGGTGAAAATCAGCTATGTTCCAGAATAAGAAACATCGCATTGCCCTAATTTCTGTTGATGGCGACCCGGCAGTTGAAATTGGTCAAGAAGAGGCTGGGGGTCAAAATGTCTATGTGCGTCAAGTAGGTTATGCCTTAGCCCAGCAAGGTTGGCAAGTGGATATGTTCGCTCGTCGTAGTAGTCCTGAACAAGCTGCGATCGTTCAACATAGCCCAGACTGTCGTACTATTAGGTTAAAAGCTGGCCCAGCTGAGTTTATCGGGCGAGATAACTTGTTCGACCATTTACCTGAATTCATCGAAGAATTCCAGCAATTTCAGCAGCGCCAAGGGTTCCATTACTCCCTAATTCATACCAACTACTGGTTATCATCTTGGGTGGGTATGGAATTGAAAAAGCAGCAACCCCTGATTCAGGTACATACTTATCACTCTTTAGGAGCCGTTAAATATAGGAGTATTGGTGATGTTCCCGTAATTGCAGCCCAGCGATTAGCTGTAGAAAAAGCCTGCTTGGAAACTATAGACTGTGTAGTTGCAACCAGTCCGCAAGAAGAGAAACACATGCGGGTACTCGTTTCCAGCGAGGGAAACATTGAAATGATTCCTTGCGGCACTGATACTGACAAATTTGGGGGAATTGGGCGAACTGCGGCGCGGGAAAAGTTGGGAATTGCACCAGATGCCAAAATGGTTCTCTACGTTGGTCGCTTTGACCGCCGCAAAGGAATTGAAACTTTAGTAAGAGCCATTGGCAAGTCTAGTTTTAGGGATGAAGCCAACCTCCAGCTAGTGATTGGGGGTGGTAGCCGTCCAGGTCAGAGTGATGGAATAGAACGCGATCGCATTGCTAGCATAGTGACTGAACTCGGATTAGAAAATTGTACAACCTTTACCGGTCGCCTAGATGAAACCGTCCTCCCCTTCTACTACGCCGCCGCCGATGTCTGCGTAGTCCCCAGCCACTATGAACCTTTTGGTTTAGTTGCTATTGAGGCAATGGCAAGCAAAACTCCAGTCGTAGCTAGTGATGTTGGCGGGTTGCAGTTTACTGTTGTACCAGAAGTGACAGGGTTACTTGCGCCTCCCAAAGATGAAGTAGCTTTTGCTGCTGCTATAGACCGCATTCTTACTAACCCAGCTTGGCGAGATCAGTTAGGTGAAGCGGCTCGACAACGGACAGAAATTGCCTTTAGTTGGTACAGTGTCGGATTCCGACTGACTCAACTTTACACTCGTTTGTTGGCTCAAACTGCACCCAATACCCGATCCCGGATTGCAGCTTAATTTTTATAGCTTTGTCTCCCTTAAGAGCCTCCTCTTAGGAGATTAAAGGGAGCCATTGATTCACTTAGGGTCTGACCGAGAAAGTAACAATCAAAGTGTCGCGTTGACCGAGAAGATTGGAGATTGAAGATCGCAGATTGGAGATTGAATGTTTTTGG
>CAZZZY010000641.1:0-4085 GCA_964658545.1 uncultured Acetobacteraceae bacterium
TTAAGTAAAAATAATCATAGCAGTCGAAGCAAACCTGAGAATCATTACTGACTTCCATAGCGCACTCTTCAACAATTTTGAGAAGCTGACACCACTGTGGGGCGACTCGTGCCAATTACTACGGTCATGTTGGAAGTGGCGGGGATTAAAACAATTCGCAATTCGCAATGACGCTCGTTCGCCCTTGGCGTCTCCCCTTGGGAGAAGACTCGCTAACGCAATTCGCAATTACGTTTTGGGACGGGGATTTAGACCCCGACCCAAAACGGGCTGCCTGTATTGCTGGGGACTTAAACCCCCAAAGTTCGTTAAATGTCTTCGCAATCATCAAAAAAGAAAGCCTATTAGAAAGATAGACCACCGCCTTCTTCTGCCGCCTCACCCGGATGAGGGACAGTAACCCAATTAGTTGTAGCCCCATGACCGCCACCACCTTCTTCTCCTGCCTCACCCAGATTGGCAGTAACGTACTCAGTTGTAGCCTGGAAGCCTCCTCTAATTTGTTGGGCTGACTCATCTGTTAATGGCTCTACAAAATCTAGCTCAAGTGCTTCTAGGTCAGATATTTTTAGTTCAAAGGGATGTTTCTGTTTCATATAATTCACCGAAATTTTGCCAAGGAAATGTACTCAGCGTTACTATACCATAGCCAGCAGTACGAACCCAATCCTAATGGATTACCTTAGAAACGCCAGTACAGTGCGGCGTGAAAAAGCAGAGGAGCAGAGGAGAAAAACTTCCCTTATTCTAGTATCTAACAATATTTAAACTCTCTGATAAAATGGCTTAATTTTAGTATGAAATCCGTCGTTATCCATTCTAATTAATGCCTCTAGAGGTTGAAGATTAGTAACTAAACCAAGCGCAAATCTAAACCTTCGGGCAACCTTGGCAGCTTCTACCTGGTCAATGGCTAGCACCACCTTCGTTGATGAATTGGCTAGAACAGTATTAGAAATATCTGCATCCATCTGACTAGCAACAATTACCCCTAAACCAAATTTCCGGGCTTCGCTCGTGATTCTCTCAAGAGTATTGGAAGATTTTACCTCTTTTACTTCGTCCAAAATAGTGTAAGAGCGAGGGATTCTGCCCTCAATTTCTCCCATTAGTTTATGACTATCAAAAAGCTGCTTTAGCAAAGTTTCTGCGGCGATCGCACTTAAGCCTGGTACTTTAGATAATGCCGATAAGTCAAATCGTACAAGGGGAAAGTTGATTGATGGTTGCGTTTTACTGAAAATTCCATATTTAAGAGTAGCTGCCAGTTTTAGTAATAACTTCTCTGAGTCCTTGCAGCCATCTTCTAAACGACTTTGAAGTTCAGCTTCTAAATCAGCAAAAGTCGGAGGAACATTCATCCAAGTTGACTGGTCTTTTTGAAAAATACCTCTATTTTCATAACAGCTTATGAAGGCATTTAAGGTTAAGCCTTGCTGATTTTCGCCCATTTTTAGGGATTTTTTCAGGATGGAAGAGACAGCGATCGCTTGTAAATCTGGGCCGCCACCTTTTGGATCTAAGTCAATTACCAAAGGGTTTAACCCATAAGGGGACTCAGCATCAAGTGCATAGCAAACCTCATTCGGTAGCTCTAAGTCACCATGAAAATCTGCGACAACTATTTTGATATCAGGAAATAATGATGGCAGTTCATGAGCGATCGCTTTTAGAGTCTGGGTTTTCCCGCTTCCAGAAGTCCCCAAGATAACGGCGTGACCATTGCGAAGTTTGGCGGGATTCCAGTAAACTTTATCACCTAGCAAAATACCAGATGTATCAGTAACAGAGGTCTTTTTGGATTGATTAGGCTTTAAGGTAGCTGCTGGCAGTGGTTTAGGGGGCATGGTGTTTAAGTTAAGAGTTAGACATTAGACATTGGGCATTGGCCAAACAGGGTTATTGACTGCTGCTATTAATTACCCTCACTTGTAGCTGTCCCGTAGCAAATTCCTCACCCAGCTTACTTTGGACAATTGCAAGGGGAGCAGCTTCTAGGGTGATGCTGGTGTCAGTGGCTTTAATAACAGGGAATTGGTAAGGGTCGCGGGGTAAACCTGAAGTTTCCAAACCATCCACCGTTAGCTGTCCAGTTACAAATACCATTGCCCCAGTGCGGTTAAACTGGGCGATCGCACTTCCTATCGGTTCATCTTCCAAGGTCAACGCCTCAATATTAGTGATGGCAGGCTTTCCAACATCAGCTGTGATTTCCTCTAAGAAAATCTGTGCGTCTGGTTCAGTCGATGCTTTATAAATCCGCCCGTCGTCGGACTGGACTAAAAAGCCCGTTCCCTGCACCTGGATAATTAGATATTGCCCGTTTATCTTAGAGCGATCGCCCGTCCTCACCCCTTTAATGTTGGCTTTGATTAGGTGAGTTGACCCCGACTCATTGAAAATATGCTGTACACCAGAGGGGGACGCGATTAGCCTGTTGAATTGGGTTAGGATTCCGCCTGAGTTGTTGATGCTGAAGGTTCCAAGAGCGATCGCAATCAGCAATATAAGGATGAAGTACTCAGCATTGCTGCCAGTCCTCAACCGAAGATTACGATTACCTGGGCAAACACATCTCACAGGGCTGGGCCAGAACATTTCCACACCACCGCGAGTGAACACGTCGGCAAACCAGCCGAAAAAGTAGCCCACACTCAGGGCGTGAGCGAGATTTAAGAGATTGGGGTTAAATAGCGCTGCGGTGTAACCGGCAATTGCGATCGCACCACTGGCAACCAAGCTATGAGTGCAGCTGCGGTGAGGCATCCTGCTCTCGAAAAATCTACTTATCCACGGGAGAACACGGCCGGCGGGTGATGTGGAAATGTCAATATCAGGGAGAAGACCAGCGATCGCACCCACCGCGATAATAGTAGGGCTGGCAGTTCCGAGCAATAAGCTGGTAGCAGTACCGCTAATTAATAGGTGAGATATTCCCAGCACTAGCGTATCCTCCTATCTTCGGGCGGAAGATTATATAAGAGGCGGGAAAGACCGAGGAACACAGCCGCCGCGATACCTCCAAAAATGTACAATGCTTGGTCATTAGTCCCAAGCCCGATAAATCGCATTACTACAAAGGCAATTCCCGCCAGGAGTATCAGGGGTGTGATGTCAAAGTAACGGCGGTGGTCGCCAGACTCGACATCTAACCCCAAATATTCCTCGTCAACTGCACGAGCCGCCAGCATGGGATTACCCCCGGCGCGTTCTTGGAGTTTGGCAAGTTCAGAGGGTTTAAGTGCGATCGCTCTTTCAGCAGCAGCCATTATCATAATTTCTCGAATTGCATACTCAGGTAAGGGTTTGAGTTCAATTCGGGGAATGTTGATAAATATGTCGGTGCGCGGTGGGTCGGTGGCGAGTAGCAGCATAGGCGCGTCAATTCGCCGTAGCTGTTTTAGCCACATCCTGAATTTAGCATCGCAGCAGTGAGCATCATCGAGGATGAGGAAGGCTGTGTTTTCCTCTAAGAAAGTAGCGATCGCCCTTTTGAGTTTGTCAGCTGTTAATGATTTCCCTTCCAAGTCTTCGGTAGGGATATCAAACTGGTGGGCAATTTCCAAAAGCATCTGCTTGGGTGTCGCCGGTTCAATAAAGACCACCATATAACCTTCACCCTGTAAATTTTCCACAACTGCACCAGCTAGTACAGATTTACCACTCCCGTCTTCGCCGGCGATGAGAATTGCACCATTAGCCTTAAGTGAGGCTGTAGTCCGGTTGAGTTCAGCTTGTCTGTAAATCTTGAAGTCACTCGGTGCGGTTATCTCTATTGTTGGTTCTGGGTTCTGAGCCTCATCATTCTTAGAGGAAACTTTTGGAGAGAGACTGGAGGCGATGCCGAGTACGGCAACCTTACGGAACGCTAATACTGCCCCTATACCTAATGTCATTAATGACAAGGGATTTAACCCATTAACAGCGACAATCGCTCCAGTTGCCAGCATTCCTAAAAACTTTAAGCCGCGCTGATAGAACCCATTGCGGCATTGATCAATGAGTCTGCGTATGCGAAAGGGTCGATTGTTGGCATTTCCCCCGACTGCTTGATTTGCTCTTTGAGATCATCCGGCAGTAATTCT
>CAZZZY010000642.1:0-4084 GCA_964658545.1 uncultured Acetobacteraceae bacterium
TTGGCAAAGGACTAATGACTAATGACCTACTTAATTTATTCTATGCGCTGTAAAGTACCAGAGTGCCTTAACTGATACAAGGTGGCGTTGCCTGTGCAAAATAAGACTGTGGTGATTTCGGCGATTAATACTTCAGGTTCTTCGGTAACTACTGTCTCTGATGTTACTCCTAACTTCCAGGAAAGGGGAGAAATGGAAGTGGGAAGCGGGGTAAAAAGCCATGTTAAAAAACGAGAATCAAGACTTATGTATTTTTCTTTCTTCGTATGAAACCACCATGCCTAAGAGGATGTTTGAAAAGTCGTAAAGTATACTAGAAACCAGGGCTATTTCATTCTCATCTAGCCCGCCTCAGAATGAATTCTGAGTCTAATAGCGAAAGTCGTCTAAAGACGACTGAGTAAAGGTTATAGTCCAATACAGTTCAGTTAAGCATTTCTTTGTTCTCTCTGTGTTCTCTGCGCCTCTGTGGTTCGTTAAAAAAATTGACTTTGCAAAAGGTTTTAACCTTAACTGAACCGTATTGGGTTATAGTCCGTTTTAACGGACTATAGCTAAAAGCCAGCCTTATATGTTATTTAATTCTTATTCCTTAGAGAAGAGTACCAAGAGAAGAAGGAAAGAAGTTTACGAATCATTTAGGATTGCTATATCAGATTACTCAATTATGCTGTACTCAATGTCACCACTGCTAATCCTGCCAGTGATGCCGCGACTGTCTACAACAATTTGAGCAAAAATGCAGTGAGGAACGCAAATTTATGAGCAGTGGTATAACCCTGATTCTGGGTAGTCTTTCTATTAGCTTTAGCATCTTTGTGGAGCCAAAATTCCCCAGAGCTAGAGCTATCTGGATATAAAATTATATATATTACCTTAAACCTGTCAAGGATTTAATAAATAAATTAACAATTGTGAGCGGAGTGAGTTTATCTAGAGCAGTTTGGCAACTAATTAGAGAAGCATACGGCGATGCCTTCACAGTAGGCATCGCGGATTTTAGATTTTATCTAAAATCCCAAATCGAGTTACCGATTCACCGCCGCAGCTTCCCTTGCTGCTGCTGCTTGATCTGGGTGGATACCCAAGCGGGTGAGATTAATCCGACCTTTATTATCAATTTCGCGCACTTTGATAATCACTTCATCGCCCACCGCTACTTCATCCTCAACTTTGCCAACGCGGTAGTCAGCTAGTTGTGAGATGTGGATCATCCCTTCTTTTCCAGGCAGAAATTCCACAAATGCACCTATCGGTATAATCCGAGTAATGCGTCCTGCGTAGACATCCCCTTCGTGCAGCTTGCGGGTCATGCCTTGGATGATGTTTCTGGCTCTCTTTGCCTTGTTTTCATCCACAGCCGAAATTGTCACGGTGCCATCATCTTCGATGTCAATTTTCGCACCAGTTTCCTCTGTGATTCCCTTAATAGTCTTGCCTCCAGGCCCGATGACTAGACCAATCATGTCTGAATCAATCTTGATTGTTAACAGACGTGGGGCATAAGGTGAGGTTTCAATCCGTGGTGTGTCAATGCAGGCGAGCATTTTCTCCAGAATGTGCAACCTAGCTGCTTTAGCTTGGTGGACGGCTTGAGCAATAACCTCCAACGACAAACCGGAGATTTTCATATCCATTTGCAAGGCGGTAATTCCGGTATCTGTCCCCGCAACTTTGAAGTCCATATCGCCTAAAAAGTCTTCAATGCCCTGAATGTCGGTGAGGATTCGCACTTCGTCCCCATCCTTAATTAGACCCATTGCTGCGCCACTGACGGGTTTGAGAATTGGTACACCAGCATCCATGAGGGCGAGGGTGGAACCGCAGACTGAACCCATTGAAGTGGAACCGTTGGAGGAAAGTACTTCCGATACGATGCGAATCACGTAGGGAAATTGTTCTTTTGAGGGTAGCACAGGTAGTAAGGCTCGCTCTGCTAATGCCCCGTGACCAATTTCGCGCCTTCCTGGGGAACGCATTGGCTTGGTTTCTCCGACCGAGAAAGGCGGGAAGTTGTAATGATGCAGATAACGCTTGTGTTGATCTAACTGCATATCATCGTTGAGATTTTGAGCATCTCCAGGTGTACCCAAAGTACAAGCGGATAATACCTGAGTTAGTTCCCGGTTAAATAAACCGCTTCCGTGGACTCGCTTTGGTAAGACACCAACTAAACAAGAAACACGACGCACTTCATCGAGTTTACGACCATCAACGCGAACGTTATCTTCGATGATTTGCCGCCGCATGAAGTATTTGGTAATATCTTTAAAAGTGTTACCAAGTGCCTTGCTATTTGCAGTTGCGGCAACTCGAATTGGATCTTCTTCTGGCAGTTCCTTAATCGTCGTGGCAATTTCATCCTTGACGACATCTAAAGCGGCATCGCGTTCGGGTTTGGTGAAAGTAAATTGAGACAGGATTTTCTTAATCTGGGCGCTGGCGCGATCGCGGATATAATTTTCTAGGGTCTGGTCTACTTGTGGTGGTGCTTCTTGCACTATTACCAAACCCAGTTCTTCTACTAAATCTTGCTGCGCTTTGATTAAGTCTCGCACTGCTTCATAACCAAAGTCAATTGCCTCAAGAATATCTCGCTCTGGCAATTGATTGGCTCCCGCCTCCACCATGATTACGCCATGTGGTGAACCCGCTACTACCAAATCCAAGTCTCCGGCTTCGATTTCTGCATAAGTGGGGTTAATAATGAAATCATCTCCCACTAAACCAACACGAACTGCTGCCATTGGGCCATTAAAAGGAATCTGGGCAATCAAGGTAGCGATGGAAGCGCCTGTAACTGCTAGCACATCGGGGGGAACTAACTCGTCCATCGATAGCGTTAAGGCAATAATTTGCAGGTCATCCCGTAACCATGAGGGGAACAAGGGACGCATGGGACGGTCTATCAGACGACTGGTGAGAATTGTTTTTTCTGGTGGACGACCTTCACGCCGCATGATCCCGCCGGGAATCCTACCAGCAGCATACAACCTTTCTTCATAATCTACTGTGAGGGGAAGAAAATCTATGCCTTCTCTGGCTTGCGATCGCGTAGCTGTCACTAAAACGGATGTGTCCCCTGATTCTATCAAAACCGACCCACCTGCCTGGGGAGCTAGTAAGCCTACTTTCAGCCGAATATCCCTGCCATCGAAGGATATTGACTTATCAACTTCTGCCATTCAGTTTTTTTTCCTTCTCTTTCGCTATTCTCTTTCTGTGGCAATCCTAACATTTATGCACTATGGCTGACTTCTAGTACATACAAAGATAGAGAAGTGGTTGTCAATACAGTTAAGTACAGTTTTGACCTCTCTCCAAACCTCTCTCCTAAGAGGCGAGAGGCTTTGAATTTTTCCCCTTCCCGACGCGGGAAGGGGGTTAGGCGGTTAGGTTTGTCTGCATACGTGTACCTACCGAATTGACAATGGCTATAAGTCATCAACCCAAAGCACAATACATCATCAGCGCGTCTACCACTTGTTCATCCCCTAGCTTCGCCGCCCGCGGAATGCGCCCAATAATCTCAAATCCTAACGACTGCCAAAGGGTAATTGAAGGTATATTAGTTTCAAAGACCAAATTGAACATTACTGCCTCGTAGCCCAGGTTTGCTGCTATCAACAGCATAGATTCCCCCATAAACCGCCCGATCCCCCGACCGCGTAACCCAGGTTGTACAATAAAACCAGCGTTGCAAATATGGCAACACCGACCGGGGAAGTTTGGTTTTAAATAAAATGCCCCGAATATTTCTTTTGGCTTGTGTGTAGCATCCACAACCGATGTCCTGATAACAAAGGCATCCTTGCTTAACCAGTAACTCGAAAATTCTGCTTGAGATAGAGGTTGCCTTTGGGGATAAGTTTTACCTTCAAGAATTACAACATTGAGTAATGCTCTTACAACCTCCTGTTCTTGAGGGTGCATATAATCTAATTCTACTGTTATGTCATTTTTTATAACTTTAACAAGGGGAAAATCCATTATTAATATAGTTGATGCACAATGGTTATTAGAAAATCTATTGTATGCAATGATTTTATTATAAACCTCGTCTATGTTGAGAAGCGTAGTTTTT
>CAZZZY010000643.1:0-3822 GCA_964658545.1 uncultured Acetobacteraceae bacterium
AACGCCAACGGGGAGAGGAATGGAAGTGGGGTCTTTTTCTTTTTCGGAGATGTCTGGCGAGATATAAGATGGTGAACAATTAGTCTGCAATACTTAATATTAGATAATCTAATAATTAGTTTTCCATGATATTGTGTTTATCAGTACATATTTTTTTGTATGCATCGTGTAAACTTTATCTGCAAAGTAAGATTGCTACATAAATTTATGGTAATTCGAGCGCCAAGCGGCAGCAACCCTAGTTTTGCTGTGGTATAAACCTGACTTACAGTTTGGTTATTTCATTCCATGCAGAGCAACTGAAGCGTAAATTTAGTTGCTTGGAAAGCATTCCATTATTACATTCAGTGTTGAGTCAACAGTAAATGCTAGCCCAAAGCTTTGTATGGAAAGGATTTGATCAATCTGGCATCTGAGTATTTTTTGGTTGAATATCAGCAGTTGAAAGCAAATATGCTGTTGTCTAATCATCAGACACTTGCCACGTAGCTATGAGGGTTTTACAAACAGTTAGGAATTATTCAAGCGATCGCTGATATTACATGAAAAACCATTAGCTATACGCAAATTTAGTAATCACACCATAGAAAAGAAAAAAGTATATGAGTACAACACGCAAGTTTCGTTTAGGTGCATTCATTCAAGCCACCGGTCATCACATATCCTCTTGGCGACACCCTGATGCACAAGCAGATGCTGGATTGAATTTCGAGCATTATAAGGAAATTACCCAGACTGCCGAACGCGGCTTGTTCGATGCAGTTTTTCTAGCAGATAGTCCAGGAGTTTGGGGTGATACTCCAGAAACTCAGTATCGCAACGGAAAAATCGCCCATTTCGAGCCGGTTACTCTTTTCTCAGCCTTGTCCTCTGTTACCCAAAATATCGGCTTCATTTCCACCGCCTCGACCACCTATGAAGAACCCTACACCTTGGCCCGAAAGTTTGCCTCCCTGGACTACTTGAGTAACGGCCGGGCGGGGTGGAATGTAGTCACCACAGGTAATGAGAACGCCGCCCGTAATTTCGGACTTGAGCATCACCCGGAACATAGCCAGCGTTATGAACGCGCCGAAGAGTTTGTGGAAGTGGTGAAAGGACTGTGGGATAGCTGGGAAGACGATGCCTTCATCCGTGACAAAGAATCTGGTGTCTATTTCGACCCAGATAAACTGCATACACTCAACCACAAGGGCAAATATTTTTCTGTAAAAGGCCCTTTAAACGTCGGTCGTCCACCCCAAGGCTACCCCGTAATTGTTCAGGCTGGAGCCTCGGAATCGGGACGGGACTTGGCCGCACGCACAGCCGAAGTGATTTTCACCGCCAATCAAACCCTAGCCGATGCCCAGGAATTTTATGCTGATGTCAAAGGAAGATTAGCACAATATGGGCGATCGCCAGATGATCTAAAAATTATGCCTGGTGCTTTCCCGATCATTGGCCGTACCGAATCAGAAGCTCAAGAGAAGTACGAATTTCTGCAATCCCTAATTCATCCCGATGTCGCCTGGGGGATTTTAAAGAACTATTACAAAGGTGTGGATCTGTCGAAATATTCTTTAGATAATGTGGCTCCCGAACTGCCCAGCGACACCAACACTAATAAAAGTCGTCTCAAACTAGTCAGAGATTTGGCGACTCGTGGCACTCTTACACTACGCCAATTGTATCTCTCTCTTGCCACCGCCCGAGGACATCGCACCATCCTTGGTACTCCCGAAACCATAGCCGACCAGCTAGAAGAATGGTTCAACAACGGTGCAGCTGATGGCTTTAATATCATGCCGCCCATTCTCCCCACAGGATTAGATGACTTCGTTAACCTAGTCGTTCCCATTTTGCAGAAACGCGGACTGTTCCGTACCGAATACGAGGGCAGTACCTTGCGTGAAAATCTCGGATTGCGTCGTCCGGTCAATCGTTTTGCTGCCAAACAAGTAGACAAGAGCCTAGTGTTGGCGTAAATGAATATCTGTACTGTGCTTAAGCAGACATAAAAATTCATTAGCTATACACAAATCAGCGATCGCACTATCAGAAAAAAGCTTATGAGTAAATAAATTTTTCACAGATGCTTAAGCCATACCTTTTAAACTACATCTTCTGTAGATCGCCGCCCTACAGAACTTGAAAATCGAAGCCACAAACTTGGGTAACGGAAAATCGAACCGCAGAGGACGCAGAGAACAGGGAGAAATAAGAGTTTCAGAGAGTTCCTCTGCTAGAAAAACCTTGTAATTTTTTAAAGGAAAAAAACATGACTGAATATAGCCGCTTAAAGACCTCACGCTCTGCCGCAATCAGAGCAACCCTTGATTATCCGGTAATCGACACCGACGTTCACACTAATGATTTCACCCCAGCTTTTGAGGATTACATCGCCAACTACGGCGGCGTGAAACTCGTAGATGAGTTACGTAAAACCGAAGCCTCCCGTCTTAATTCCAAGAGCAACGGTAAAGACTGGTATCAACAAACCCCTGAAGAACGTCAATACAACCGCACAATCCGATCGCCTTGGTGGGCTAGAGTTACCAAAAATACGCTGGATCTGGCTACTTACACCCTGCCCGGACTCCTCTATGAACGTCAAGCGGAGCAAGGGTCAGACTATTCGGTGCTGTTTCCCAACAATGTCCTAGCACCGGCTGGAGCCAGTGCAGAGAATCGTCAAGCATTGCAACGCGCGGTCAATCACTATCATGCTGATATCTACCGGAAATATAGCGATCGCCTGACACCAGTAGCTGGTATCCCATTAACTACTCCCCAAGAAGGCATTGAGGAGCTAGAGTTTGCAGTAAAAACACTTGGCTTAAAAGTGATTAATATCACTGGTGGGGTGAAACGACCGATTAAAGCGATCGCTGATAAGTATCCAGCCGATCAATTCCCCGAAATCGCCAAGTATGCATCTTATATCGACTTTTATGGACTGGATAGTGAATACGACTACGATCCCTTCTGGGCCAAAGTCGTGGAACTAGGCGTACCCGTCACCACCCATTACGGCAGTCAGGGCTGGACTGGACGCTCCTCCATCAGTAATTATATGAACAACCATATCGGTCACTTCGCCGATGGTTCAGAAGCATTTGCGAAGGCGTTGTTCTTTGGCGGTGTTACCAAGCGTTTTCCACAGTTGCGAGTCGCAATGCTCGAAGGTGGCGCAGATTGGGGTGCCCGCGTCTACATTCATTTAGTAGATCGGTTCTCCAAGCGCAATGTCAAGGCACTGGAAAACTACAATCCAGCGTTGACAAATGCCGATGAGCTATTTGAGATATTTGAGCAATACGGTGCAGAAATTACTCAAGGACATTCCCTCGATAAAGACGAATTGACTAAGAGTGTATTGGGAGCTTCATTTAGCCGTCATAGCCGTGCGCCCATTGGTAGCGAATTGGACGATTTTGCAGCAGCAGGGATTGAAACAATTGAAGACATCCGCGATCGCTGGGTGAACAGTTTCTTCTTTGGTTCCGAGTCCGACGATCGCACTATCGCTACGGCATTCAACGACAAAGCCAATCCCTTGGGAGTTAAAATCAACGCCATCTATTCCTCCGATGTTGGTCACTGGGATGTACCAGACCTCACCTCCCCCTTGGCTGAAAGTTGGGATTTGGTTCAAGAAGGCCTTATTTCCGAAGCCGACTTTAAATCCTATGTATTCGCTAATCCCTACAAGTTTTATACCCAAGCTAACCCCGAATTCTTCAAGGGTACTGCGATCGAATCCAAGGTAGGTAACACCGAATTTCAACAAGTGGATAAGAGCCTAGTAGTGGCGTAAACAATTCGTAATTCGTAATTCGT
>CAZZZY010000643.1:3832-4081 GCA_964658545.1 uncultured Acetobacteraceae bacterium
AGTATTGAGTTTTGTAAAAACCCTGGAACGATTCATTTATAAGCTCTTTGGTAACTTTACATTTCGTCATATAGGTTGATTTTTAACGCCGACTTACTTATCAAACAGAATACATGCGTCAGTCGTCAGAATTCAGTTGGGTATTCTGAAGGTTGTTAAGGCTGCGGTTAGCTGAGTCCGCCTAGTATGCGCCGATAGGGGGAGTGAGGGAGTGGGGAAGATGAGGAGAATAACCAATGCCCAATGCCC
>CAZZZY010000644.1:0-4072 GCA_964658545.1 uncultured Acetobacteraceae bacterium
AAGATGCAATATTATACCTACACCTTCATGTTGAATGTAATTTGTTACTTTTACTTAAAGATATCCAAATACGTCCGTTATGTTGATGATTTTGCTTTATTCAGTGATGACCGAGAATTGTTAGCAGATGCCAGACTACAAATAGAAGAATATTTAGCTCAATTAAGGCTCAAAATTCACCCAGTAAAAAGCCAATTATTTGAAACGAAAATTGGTGCAACTTTTCTAGGGTTTAGAGTATTTTCAGACAGAATGCGGGTAAGAAATAGCAATTTACATCATGCAAGGCGCAGACTCAAGCGATTGAAAACAGACTATGCTCAAGGTAAACTTGAACTTAATCAAGTAACTCAATCCATAAGAAGTTGGATTGCTCACCTAGAGCATGGCGATACTTGGCAATTACGTAAACAGATATTTACTTCCCTCCATTTTAGGAGAAAGTAGAGAAGGGGTAGGCGAACCCGACTGCGGGGCGGTTCATGGAACAACAATCCTCAAAACTGCCGTTCCGCGTATCGCTACTACTACAGCTCGCGCGACGACCACTACTTCGTTATTGGTTTTCGTATTGTGTGCGCTGCCGGGATGTCTCTTCACCGCGAGAGTCGGCAGGTGGGAATCTGTCGAGAGTGCAACCGAAGAGTCCAGCCTACACCTGTGATGTCGGTGACGATATCCAAATATAAAACTGGGTTGGGTAGCTTGGTAGGTGCAAACCGAACAGTTGCTCAACCCTACAAACTGCTTGCATCGTGAGGCGGTTGATTCACTCAAACTCTGGTGGACAAAGTTTTGCGACGCCGAATAGCCCGTCGTAGACATCGCTACTTTTCCCCACATGAACACTTCCCATGCTAAATGCTAAATTTTATTTAGCCACCCAGCAGGAGTTTTCTTTTTCTTATGTGGTTCTGGTCTGCCGATTCAGTAGAACAAGAATTATTTGATTTGTACGCTCCAGCCCTGCGGTCGCTCGGCGTAAATTTTAATGACGAGCAACTCCAAGACACTCTAGAAGCATCAAGCTATGGTTTAGAAGATGCTTTCAGGAGCGCGATTGTTTATATGCTTTGGCTCGAAGAGAACCTGAAGCCAATCTACCCAACTGCGATAGTAATCGAGGCGCTGGCAAATCAATGGCGCACCAAGTACTGGAAACCGGAGTATTTAGAACTCGAACAATTGCTCTCCCCCGGAAAGCGCTGGTGGAAGGCAGCAGTGGATAAGTGGGGTTACGACGAGCGCAATCAACTGGTTGCAGACATATTTTACGACTACGGGCAGGAATTTATTAAGTTCCGAAATGGTAAAGAAATTCTAGTTGACACTGCTTATAAGTGGGGATGGGAGCGAGTCGCAGGGTATGCGTCCCCGTTTTCAGAAAGTAATTGGTCGCTTGGCAGTATCAATGCAAGGGAATCTTGATCTACAACCGTCAACCAGCAATCGCTTTAGCTGCACGTTATTCTGAGACAGTGTGATTTTTACCTCTCCCAATCAACCAACACGCCATCAACACAAGCAACCCCCCACTGCGGAAATTTCGCCAAAAGTTTTTTAATCACAATCCGCAAAGCCGGATCGTCACTCCAGCACTCTTGCAAAAAATCAAACCCCGGATTCTGCCCCGAATTCGCCGCAACTTTGAGTTTCTGCATACGTTCTGGTCGCACATTTGACCGCGCAACTATCGCCTCATGCGACCATTTTTCAGCGTTGAGGACAGTCACGGCGAAACTTTCACCCTGATGAACTGCTTTGACTTCTCCACCTGAAATCGAGTTTTCAATCATCAACGAAGTAGAGGGGCGACTCGGTTCTATTTTCTGATCTGCGATCGCAGAATTTAAAGATTTCTCACTTTGAGCGACGGGCGCGGCGGAACAAGTATCTTCATGAGAGAATATCGCTTCAACACCATAATCCTGGCTTTTTCCTATCAACAAAGCAGATTGACCCTGTACATCATCCACAAGCGCTAGTGTCGTGCAGTCCGTTACCGCAGGTAACTCTTCCTCCAACTCTGACACGCTTTCAACAGACTGAGGCGACGCGACCGCCAAGGGAGCGATCGCCGCCTCACAAGAGTGCGAAATAACGGGTTGCGTGTCAGAGTTACACCTCACAAACTCTTTTGTAGAGTTTGTGAGGTGTTCCTGAACAGTTCGTGAGAGTTTTTGAAACCCTTGCTCTGAATGACTTTGACCTAAAATAGATGCTTCGTACAAAGCACGTATTTCTTCAGAGCCAGCATCTTTCTCTAAAATCTCAGCATTTGATTCTCGTTTTTCAGCATCTGGTTCTTTTTTTTCCGAATTAGCTTTCTCCCAAAATTCCTTCATCCGACTACCATGCAAATTTTTCACCATCCAGCTAGCTGTTTCTCGGCCGTCTTGAATCGACTTGTCGGGTTTGAAAATGAATAGCCCACTGTCAGATAGAATTTTCTTTGCAGAGATAAAAGTACTGTACCCTAAAGCAGAAGTCAAAGGCATCCACCGGGAACCGTAGGGGTCAGCCGTCCAGCACTCCTGCCACAATTGCGTAACTGAAGGCTTTTGTTGCGATGCCCAGAGCATATCTTCTATGGGAATAATCACATGAAGCCTTTTATACGGTGACTCTGGTTTTCTAGCAGCAGCTTTTTTAAGCTTGGGACGAGTAATAGTTGCGGTCATTTTACAATCTCCTGTTTATGTGACGCACGGAATTTCCCCTACTGTGATTGCAAGGTTTGGTACTTGTATTTGGTTGTCTAAAAAGTCACCAATACAGTGAAAGCCTATTGAAGTTGCCAGAATCGCAACTCGTCGCGGAAATACCTATCAGCTTTTTTCGATTGCTCCTTCCAACAATCCCAGGCAACCACCAGTTCCTCGCCTAAATCCTCTACTACTTCACCCCTCTCTACATACAAAGTACGGTAAGGGTCAGCGTGGGCAACGATAGAGCCGATGCCAATGGTGTCGGGTTGAGAGGATGCTTTCTGGAGTCCGGTAATTAAATCAGTCTCTTGGGTTGTTAATTCCGCCCAATAGTCCTGTTTGATTACCTCGTACTCTTGTCCCACTGCCCAATAGTCCTGCCAAGTACACCCAGGTTTTGACAGCACCCGCCGAATATCACTAATCGCCTGGGGCAACATTTCCAGTTGCTCGGCACGGTAAGCGATCGCAGTTGGTGTGGGGTCACTCCCCAGAATTATCGCAGCAGCTTCCAAGGCTTGGGTGTTGTTCATGGCACTGGCGAGGTTTTTCAAAGCCATACCCATGAGCCGTAAGCATTCTTGGGCATTCTCCTTGGGTGGTTCAACAGCTAGCGATCGCAAATCAATGGTTTTCTCTAACGCCTGTTTTACTTGCTTGTTCAACACTTTAGTCGTTTGTAGGGTCATAGTATTTCCCCATTGTTGAGAAGGACGTTCTTCTACGGCGTGTTCTAGTTCCTGAATGCGAGAAAGAAGTTGTTGATTTTCAGTCTCCAACTGCCGTAGCGATTCCATTTCGTCTAAACGCTGCTGCAACTGAATATTCTGCTCTTTCTGTTGCTTGTACAGATTTTGCAAGGATAAGATTTGTTCTTGTACCTGGGCTTCGGCTCTAGCTCCTGCTTCGGCTTGTAGTCCAATCCTCAATTCCTGCTCCAAGCGCTCTAACTCCTGTTTATGCTGTTCTTTGATTTGAGCGATCGCTGAGGTATATTCTGCGGGGTAAGTGCGTTCTCTTGGGAATGGAACGCTTAGGGCATTTAAATCAGCATTGTTAATCAACAACCTCTCACCATCAGCAAAGGTGACAATCTGCTGCCAGTGATTTGGTGCGTCTGCCTCAATTACTCCTGAATCCCCATACCTTGGGTGTGACTGTTGTGAAACTGTGACAATGGCTTTTTGAGGAACCACTGGTTCTTGAGTTTTGGGAACCATTGGTTCCTGAATAGATTGCTTTTTGCGTGGAAGTTGAGGAACCACAATATTTGCAGCAGCCGCAAAGTCTGAAACACTAGGGGACGGATTATCTTTGAGAGCGATCGCTACAGCTTGTTTTAGTTTCTCTGGTTCCTTGACTAA
>CAZZZY010000645.1:0-4070 GCA_964658545.1 uncultured Acetobacteraceae bacterium
ATTGCCAAGAGAAACCCAAACCCTCATCAATCCCAATGTATTAGAAGGAACACTTGCTTATATATCCCCAGAACAAACAGGAAGAATGAATCGCGGGATTGACTACCGGACTGACTTTTATTCTCTGGGTGTCACTTTTTACGAATTACTCACAGGTGAGTTACCATTTGCATCTAATGATGCGATGGAATTAGTACATTGTCATATTGCAAAAGCAGCGCCTTTAGTATCTGAAATTAACCCACAAATCCCATCTGTACTCTCAGAAATTGTCAGCAAATTGATGGCGAAAAATGCCGAAGACCGCTATCTAAGTGCATTAGGATTGAAATATGATTTAGAAAAATGTTTACATCAACTACGAGTAACTGGCGAAATTCAAAGTTTTGAAATTGCACAAAGGGATGTGTGCGATCGCTTCATCATCCCCGACAAACTTTATGGACGAGAAACCGAAGTATCAACTCTACTCCAAGCATTTGAAAGAGTCAGCCTTGGTGCAACAGAAATGATACTGGTAGCTGGGTTTTCCGGGATTGGGAAAACAGCAGTTGTCAACGAAGTTCATAAACCCATTGTCAGACAACGTGGCTATTTTACCAAAGGGAAATTTGACCAATTTAATCGCAATATTCCATTTTCTGCATTTGTGCAAGCATTTCGAGAGTTAATGGCGCAATTGTTAACAGAAAGCGATGCACAAATTCAGCAATGGAAAAACAAAATATTAGAGGCTGTAGGTGAGAATGGACAAGTAATTATTGAAGTCATTCCCGAATTAGAAATAATTATTGGTCAACAATCACCCGCACCAGAATTATCAGGAACATCGGCACAAAATAGATTTAATTTATTGTTCCAAAAGTTCACTCAAGTTTTTACAAATTTTGAACATCCCTTAGTGATGTTTTTAGATGATTTGCAATGGGCAGATTCAGCATCGCTGAAGTTAATACAGTTATTAATGGCTGATACCAGTCATCTTTTACTAATTGGTGCATATCGTGATAACGAAGTCAACCAAGCACATCCGTTCATGTTGACTTTGAGTGAGATCACCAAAACACAAGCAATAATTAATACGATTACTTTAGCACCATTGAGTCAAGGGCAAGTGAATCAATTAGTTGCTGACACACTTAAATGTCCAGAAAGTTTGGCATTGCCTCTTTCTCAGTTGGTCTATCAAAAAACTCAAGGTAATCCGTTTTTCGCTACACAATTTCTCAAATCATTACATCAAGAGCATTTCATTCAATTTAACTTTAAGTCAGGATATTGGCAATGTGATATTGCCCAAGTGAGTCAGCAAGCAGTTACAGATGATGTTGTGACCTTTATGGCATTTCAATTACGAAAGCTGCCTCAGTCCACTCAAGACATATTGCAGTTAGCAGCTTGTATTGGCAATCAGTTTGATTTAACAAATTTGGCAATTGTTTCAGAACAATCAGAGATAGAAACGGCTGCTTGTTTGTGGAAAGCTTTACAATCAGGGTTGATTTTACCGAGCAGTGATATTTATAAATTTTATCAGGGAGAAGATAATGAGCAATTGGTGCTATCAAATGGTAGCAATAAACAACTAGCAAAATATAGATTCCTGCACGATCGCGTCCAACAAGCTGCCTATTCTTTAATACCTGAAGACCAAAAACAGACTACTCATTACCACATCGGACAACTGCTCCTCCAACAAATTTCCCCAGAAGCCAGAGTTGACCAAATTTTTGAACTGGTTAACCAATTAAATTATGGAACTTCTCTCATTACCCAACAAACAGAACGAGATGAATTAGCCCAACTAAACCTCATCGCTTGTCGCAAAGCCAGAGCCGCTACCGCCTATGAAGCGGCTCGTGAATATGCCGCAGTGGGATTATTATTGTTGGGAGAAAACGCTTGGCAACAGCAGTATGAAATGACCCTTGCCTTATATGAATTAGCGGCAGAAGTGGCAATGCTATGCGGTGAATTTGAGCAGATGGAACAGTTCATTGATATTGTCACTGAACAGGCAGATTCACTACTAGAACAAGTCAATGTTTACCGCATTAGAATTCAATCTAATATCTCTCAGACTAAATTTGCCGAAGCTATTGCGATCGGTCAACAGATTCTGCAACAGCTTGGCGTAACTTTTCCAAAAACACCCACAGCAACAGATATTCAACAGTCAATCCAAGAAATTAGCGAACTGATTGGAGACACAGAAATTAAAGATTTTGTTCATCTACCTATGATGACAGATGCGAACAAACTGGCAATTGTCCATATTACCAGCAGCCTCATATCAGCAGCTTACCTCTCTGGCTCTCCCTTGTTTCCATTACTGACTTCGTTGTCAGTCAAACTATCCATTAGGTACGGGAACATACCTGTTTCAGGTCATAGCTATTCTTGCTACAGCATCATTATCTGTAATCTATTGCAAGATGTGGATTTAGCAACACAGTTTAGTCACTTGGCATTTAATGTCGTCGTCAACCTGGATGCTAAAGCAACTAAGCCTGAAATATTAATGGTGTTGGGAGCGTTTATCCTACACCGCAAATCTCACATCAAAGAAACGTTACCGATGTTAAGAGAGGGCTACGCGACGGGACTAGAAGTCGGAAACCTAGAATTTGTCGGACATTGTGCTAATATGTTTGGTTACAATTCTTTTTGGTGCAGTCAACCCCTTGCCACATTGGAGCAGGATACGCGCACCTACTGCAATGGCTTGGTACAACTTAAGCAATTGATCACAGCCAATTATTGCCGGATCTATTGGCAATCTATTTTAAATTTACTGGGAGTTGGGTCGCATCCAACCATTTTATCTGGGTCAGTCCTGCAAGAGACGGAAATTCTGCCTCTACTGCTGTCTACGAATGACCTATTTGGGTTGTATAACTTCTATTTGTATAAGCTAACCCTTTGCTTTTTATTTGGGGAACTTGAGCAAGCTAACAACCATGCAGTTGAGGGCAGACGCTATTTAGTAGGTGCTGCGGGAGTAGTCGGCGAACCTGTATTTTACCTGTATGACTCTCTGATTGGAATGGCACAGTTAAGTCAGCAATCAGATGAGACATCAGTTGTATTAGAACGTGTGGCACAAAACCAAACGCAGTTACAGCACTGGGCGCACTATGCCCCAATGAATCATCAGCATAAGGTTGATTTGGTAGAAGCTGAAAAATACAAAGTCTTGGGACAAAAAACAGAAGCCATAGAACTTTATGACCAGGCTATTGGTGGAGCCAAAGAACACGGCTACATCCAAGAAGAAGCCCTCGCCAATGAACTAGCCGCCAAATTCTACCTCGACTGGGGTAAACAGCGCATTGCCGGGGAATACATGACTGAAGCCTACTATTGCTATGCCCGTTGGGGTGCGAAAGCCAAAGTTGCTGATCTAGAACGCTGCTATCCGCAACTGCTTGCGCCTATCCTCCAGCAAACCCATTCTCCCCTCGCCACTAACGAAACTGTCTTCGCCTTAAGGAGTGTCACAGCCATCAGTTCCCCAACTTCCATCAGTAGCGTCTCTGTGGGTTTAGATTTAGCCGCTATTCTCAAAGCTTCTCAAACTATCTCAGGCGAAATCGAACTAGAAAAACTGCTTGCATCGTTGCTTGAAATCGTCATTGAAAATGCAGGGGCTGATAAATGTGTGTTAATGCTCTTGCGAGACGAACGCCTGCTGATCAAAGGGTCAATGACCATAGGGACGGAGCCAGTCGTATTGCAGTGCCTTGCGGTTGAGGACAACCAGGACATTCCCCTAAAGCTCATTAACAAAGTCTTGCACAACAGGCAGACTGCTGTGCTGATTGATGCCACAACCGATTTGACCTTAGCTAATGACCCGTATATCGTTCGTCAGCAGCCTCTGAGTATCTTGTGTAGTCCGATTTTGCATCAAGGTAAATTGATGGGTATTTTATATCTAGAAAATAGTTTAGTTACGGGGGCATTTACAAGCGATCGCGTTGAACTACTCAATTTACTCTGCGCTCAAGCGGCTATTTCCCTAGAAAATGCCCAGCTTTATGAGCGATCGCAGCAGTATGCCCAACAAC
>CAZZZY010000646.1:0-4068 GCA_964658545.1 uncultured Acetobacteraceae bacterium
ATCGCAAAAACTTCTCTGAGTTACGCTTGTGGGTGATATTCCTGTAGATATTGATGGTAAGCAGAGTGAGGCTATTAAGGGAGATTCTTCTGCATATAACCGACGTGAGGCAGTGACTGCGTAATAGGGACTCGCGTAAAAATAAAAGAAACAAATTAAGATTGGGTGCGTTAGGTGGAGACTGCATTCATTATGCCGCTTGCTGAAATAGAGCCGAATCCAGTTATTGCTGCACTTCCCAAGGCAGACTTACACATCCATCAGGAGTGGTCGCAGCGCCTTGACCGGGTGTTGGCGCGGCGCGAGGGGCGGACATCCTATAATTGGCGGCGTTTAGCAGAACAACTGATGACTGAAACACCGCCTGGAATGCAGCGCCTCCGATACCTGGCTAGCATTTTCCTGGTAGCGCGAGATGTCGATGCCGAACCAGAAAACTTCATCGCACGGATTGAAGATTTGCTAGACGAAGCGGCAGCAGACGGAGCCATCTTGGTAGAAGTCCGTTTTGGTAACGAAGCGGTACTAAGACCAGACTTTATGGGATTGTTTCGAGAGGCCGAGCGTCGTGTTCAGACGAGATATCCGCAGATCCGCGCTGAAGCAATTTTCACTTTCCTACTAGGACGGTTTGATCGCGATCGCCTTGAGCTACTTTTACAAGCTTGTATTCAGGCAGCAGATGAGGGGCTAGGCGGTATAGATTTCCTGTACGAACCTTCAAAGTAGCATTTACATCACAAGAGCGACGAAACGAACTCCTAACCGAGTTGAGCCAATGGGGTAATCCTGATTCAGCTTGGCTGCAAACTCAAAGTAGCACTTTGTCAAGCTAGTAATAAAAAGTTTGTTGTAAGGACTTTAGTTCTTATTTTCTAAGCACTAAAGTGCTTACTACGAACTTATTTATCTATCCATTTAAAGTTGACAAACTAGTAGATGCCACTGAAATATATTTCAAACATTTTCTAATTTATTTAGTAGATTTTTTCAAATGTTAAAACGATAGACATTTGAACCCAGTATCTAATGACGAACGCGGTTTTCATGAAACTCTTTTACACACCTAACTCACCGTATGCACGCATTGCACGGGTGGCAACACTAGAACTGAATCTCAGCGATCAGATCGAAATGCAAAAAGTCACTGTACGAGATCCGAACAGCGAGCTACTGAATTACAACCCCACAGGTAAAGTTCCAACTCTAGCAATTGATAACGGATTTATTTTGAGTGAAACACGCATAATATGTGTTTATTTAAATCAATTAAATCCCGAAATCAAATTAGTTGCTGATATTTCTGATAGCTTTTTACAGCAACTTGAAGGTATAGCTAGTGGGTTCATAGATGGTATTGCTGTCTGGGTACGGGAGTTACGGCGTTCTTCAAGTGAGCAATCATCAGGAATAATCGAGTTAGAGCGATTGCGTGCTTTAAGAATCTTGGACTACTTTGAGAAGATTTCTGATAAATTCGACCAAACCCCTAAGCTTGCTCATATCACCCTCGCATCAGCGCTCGGGCTAGAGAGCCGTCTGCCTGAACTGCAATGGCGACTAAGTTACCCCAAACTTGCACAATGGTATGATGAATTTTCCGGGCAACCTTCCTTGCAAGCGACGAAACCAGACTCTTAAAGATAATTAGTAATTCGTAGTTAAAATTTCAATTACGGGTCAAGGTATTGGCAAAACTCTGTTAGCAACCGTCATATCAGACGCAAAAATCCGAGAATGTTCAGTACTCATGCTGCTGAACCACAAAGAGCGAGAATCCTATCAACGGGAATTTTACCGTAAACAGGGTTGGATCGAACGTGAAACAGTTGCTAACTTTATTTATCCATTAAATGCGCGATCGCACTCTCACTAAAAAAACAGGATTCAGGAAAGTGGATTCATTTAATTGGAATTTATTAAACTCTAAATATGTTGTCAAAGATAGATGGATCTCAGAGCGATCGCCTACGCAGGGCGGTTAGATCATCGCTTTTGGCGCTGAACTTCATTGGCGATGCCTGCGGCGGTAAACTACGCAGCACTTCATGCATTAAGGACAATCGCTTGCCCTGTCCCTCTACTGTTTAATAGCTTTAAAATCTGTAACGCTTATCCTGCATAGCTTAAAGCTTTTCTTAGTGCCATTCGTGTCTCTAATTTCAAAAATCCTAGCTGCAAAAACACAGAAAATTATTAAATAGCATTACATACTACGGTAAATCTATCGGAATAATGTATAGTATTCTCAGTTCTACTCCCAGCACAGGAATCTTGCTATCAGATATTGGCAAAATTCCAAAGCAAATAGGCGAGTGTGAACCATCCTACAGATCAAACTCTGGAGAATCTACATGGGCTACAAACATATAGAAGTTAAACAAGTTGCTGGTTTCATCGGTGCCGAAATCGGTAGCGTAGACCTTTCCCGTCCTCTTTCTGACGAGCAAGTTCAAGAAATCCGTAAAGCATTATTGAAATGGAAAGTTGTGTTCTTTCGTGGTCAGAACATCGATCATGCTGCCCAGGTTGAGTTCACATCTCGTTTCGGTGAAGTAACTTTCGCGCATCCACTCGGAGAGCCTGAACCAGTCCCAGGATTCCCACAGATCAAACCCGTAGATCGTCAGCTGTATGAGAAGCAGTATGGTTTTCGCACTGGTGGCCCTTGGCACACAGACGTAACGGCAGCTATTAACCCACCAGCAGGGTCAATTTTACGCGCGGTTAATGTCCCCAGCTTTGGTGGTGATACCCAGTGGAGTAATCTTGTGGCAGCTTATGAGGGACTGTCAGCACCCCTACGGGCGCTAGCAGATACATTGAAAGCTGAACATCGCTTTAATGGGGGTGGGTATCAGCCCCGCAACGGCAAATTCGACGAGCGCATTGCTGTCAATCCACTAGTCTCAATCCACCCAGTAGTCAGGGTTCATCCTGAGACTGGTGAACGTGCGTTGTTCGTGAACCCTGGCTTCACCTCGCACATTATTGACGTGTCACCACAAGAGAGCAAACTGTTACTTGAGTTGTTCTTCAACCAAATCACCAAGCCTGCCTACACCACCCGTTTCCGTTGGAACAATGGTGATATCGCGTTCTGGGATAACCGCGCTACTGTGCATTTAGCTCCTCAAGATTTAGATCATTTGGATGTCGAGCGTCTGTTATATCGCACCACCATTACTGGTGATGTTCCAGTTGGGGTTGATGGTTTCCGCTCCCAAGTGGTTCAAGGTGAGGTGTTCAACGCGGAAGTACCAACTGTTTTCAAGCAGAAAGTTGAGTCTAAGGAACCACAACCAGTGCTTTCGTAACCCTGAGTTCTGTTAGCTTTGTTCTCTACAAGAGGCTGTCTCTTGAATTCCCCCTTTTTAAGGGGGAATTAGGCGGTAATAATATCTTTTTCCGAGTATGTAAATGTATATATATCGCAGCTTTTCAAGGAGAAAATGAAAGTCTAAGTCCTTCTTTTTAAGGAGGCTCTCAAAGTATCTACCTTTTCTATTTAAAAACTTTCAAACATCTTTTTAGAAAGAAAAGGGAGATAGTACAACACTGCCTAAACTTTTGCCTAAATATATCAACATTAATATCAATTGACCGATTATGAAAAAAGTGCAAATTGGCAAATATTCGATATCCAGACGTGATTTACTCTACGCTTTCTATGGATTAGTTTCTTTTACGACTTTAGCCAGTTGTGGTACAAACAAGACCAGTATCGGCAATAGCAGTGCCAGTAATACTAATATTAAGGGCAGTAGTAGTACTAAAGTTGTTCGGCTTGGCTACCAAGTTTCAGGGGATCTAACTCATGAAAAAGGCGTAATTGAAAAACGTTTAGCTCTTCAAGGAATAGGTGTTACTTGGTCGCAATTTGTGTCCGGGCCACCGCTCTTAGAAGCCTTAAATGTGGGTAGTATCGACATGGGTCCAACCGGTGAAACGCCACCTATTTTTGCTCAGGCAGCTGGTACCAATCTGATTTATGTAGTTAACACCCCGCCAGGGAGTGGAAAAGGTTCAGCGATTATTGTGCCAAAGGATTCTCCAATCCAAAGCTTG
>CAZZZY010000647.1:0-4064 GCA_964658545.1 uncultured Acetobacteraceae bacterium
GCAACTGGCGCGACGCAGAGACAAGAAAGAGATGCTTAACCCAAGCGTATTGAAACCTAACCCCCTAGCCCCCTTCCCGAAGCGGGAAGGGGGAAAAATTGTACCTCACGCTTGTCGAGAAAGGCTATACCTCTTTGTGTGATACCCATTCAGAACATGGGATTGTGTTCATTATCCCAACACTTGCGATCGCTCCAGTTTCTCCCAGTATGTTCACATTCAGATGCATTATCTATCCAGGGAATCGATGTAGAGTGGTACGAAGTTCCAATGGAGGCGAATAAGCCAGCAGTGAATATAGGCAATAATAAGGATAAAATTATCAATGTACAAATCGGTAGAGTGATTAAATATCCAGTGAGCAGCACAATATTAGTATGAGTCCAAAAGACTGTGCCTGTTTTATTTTTTTTGTGAGTTATTAAGCTGGTTTTTGAATTTGAGAAAAGCATAATGCAACCCTATGAATGTCAGTTTATGTAGCAGTCCTATTTGATTGAGCAAAGCCAAGCTGACCGAGAGTTAACCAGATCAGTTTTTGGCTAGCTCTCAGTATATTTAGCAAAAATAAAATGGGAGTCCTACATGAGTAAGGATTTTTACGTAAGAATATTATTCAAGCTATATACTCAGATGTCAAAGGTGTAAGTGATGACTTCTTAGAAATTTTAATCTTTGAGCACAAAAAAAATTTTTTAATGAAAATATGTTGAAGTTGTGGTAATTTTCATGGGTAAATTCTAGTAAATTTAACTCACAGCCTTCCGCAGATGCCGCAAAAATAACTGATACAGCAGTTTTCAGCTCTACTGAACCCCCTAATGTTAATTAAACCTCAATTAGGTTTGTCAAGATTACACATATTATTTTGGTTAAAATTATTACAGGATATCTTTAACCTATAGTCTGCTGTCGCTGATGCTGCAAAAACCACTCATACAACTCTGGATTATTGTATGTCTGCGTCCACGAGTCATGGTCAGCTTCTGGGTAAACTGTAAATTTCACATTTCCGTCGTGGGTTTTGAGTTCAGAAACCATGATTTCGGACTCACTTAAGGGAACGACATCATCTTTGGCTCCGTGAAATACCCACACAGGGAGATTTTTCAACTCACGTGCGACTTCTGGGTTCCCACCGCCACAGATAGGCGCGATCGCAGCAAATCTTTGGGGCTGTGCTGCTGCTAAATGCCATGTTCCGTAACCACCCATACTTAATCCAGTCAGGTAAACTCGATCTGGATCAACAGGATACGATGCAATGACCTCATCAAGAAGGATGCTTAATTGCTCTACTGACCAATCTTCACGGCGCGGACATTGGGGAGAAATGACAATAAAGGGAAAATCAAGCTGTTGTTCTACAATCTTGGCGACACCCTGCTTTCTCACATCATTTAAGTCAGAGCCTCGCTCACCCGAACCGTGTAGAAATAGGATTGTTGGTAAAAGTGGCTGTTGTGTTGTGCTGCGATCGCCTCCAGTGACACGTAGCGCATCTGGCAAGAATAGCAGGTAGTTGTAGCTATCGGTAGAAGTCACTTTTTGTTGAGGTTGCGGCATAGCATTAAAAAATTTTGTTAGTTCAACGTCTACGAATAGCTATTGTATAAATTGGGCGCTGTGTTGCTTCTCGTTGACTCTTAACTAACCGAAAATTATTATCAATAACAGATACGGGGACTTAAAGAAATAACTCTCCGTGTCCCTGTATCCCCATGTCTCTTCAATGAATGACTACCACCAAACTCGATTTCCATTTTCGTCAACTCGTGCTTGCCGAATTACGTCGGAAATCTCCTCAGCATCTTTAACGTGGTGGAGTGCCTTCTTTTCGCCGTTGGGTTCATCTACAACGAAGTAAGTCGGGACTGTGATTTTGTCGCCTGTAATATCTGGTACATCATCAACAGCTGCCTGTTGAGCTTTTTTTTCAATAGATTGAGACTCATCTGCAATTCTATCTCCCGGATTTGCAGTTAAGTTTCTTTCCTTCACATCGGGTTCTTCACTAGAATGCCAATCTTCGCTCACTGGTTGATTAATTTGATGTTCTTGATTATTCTCAGTCATGGTTTTTTCAGGTATTAAACAATGTAGGTTTCCCAATAACACTGTAGAAAATCCCAGATACAAGGTGTTCTTTCTCTAGAGAGACTTTGAGAATAGATTTTACAAGAACATATCTTAAGTTAGATATTTTTTGCTAGGATGATAATTTAGTTATAAATCCGGTATTCTTACGAATAAATAACTTAAAGCCAAAGAATAATTCTGACGCGATCGCACCGTACTATATTAGTAGACCTTTCTCGGTAAATCGGGTCATGAAAGAAAATTTTTCTACAAATTGCAAAATTCCCGTAAGGATAAAAACACGCCGGAGTTTTTTAACCTACACACTAGGTGGTACAGTCGCATCAGTAGCGATCGGATATCTATTTCCCAAAGTCAGCCAAGGTCATGAGATCAGCCTAGAAACCCTTTGCTCCCTGTATCCAAAGAATTCGCGCTGTGAAAATTATCTTCCCGGATCTGTGGCACTGGCCAAAGACGGCAAGCAAATTGAGACTAATACACTATTGACAACCGCAAAACCAGGAATTCCGATTTTTGTAAAAGGCTTGCCAGACAATAGCGTTGATTATCTCATCATTCAAGATGGGCCAAAGATTGCTGAATACGCGATCAATCCAACTTGTACCCATTTAGGATGTACAGTTGAGTGGCATCTTGAGAAGAATCACTTTATTTGTCCTTGTCATGGATCTCAATACGATTCTCAGGGTCGAGTGATTCATGGCCCAGCAAACCGTTCCTTACCACTGATCACTGTAGTAGTCAAGCAGAACCAAGTTCGTTTAGTCGATCAGAAACCTGGTGTAGATCCTCGTTAAGCTACCAATATCAAATTAGATTAGATAATGCACTATACTTTTGGAGCAAGTTATAAATTCTAAAAGACTCACAAAAATTACTGCATAATTTAAATTTGTCAGGTAAGCTGACAACAGCAGTTTTAATCCTCAAAACAATGACCGCAAGTAGTCCCACGATTTTAGCCCTGGACTTTGATGGAGTGATTTGCGACGGACTAATTGAATATTTTGAGGTAGCGTGGCGTACCTACTGTGAAATTTGGTCGCCAGCTAACGACACACCAGCAGATGATTTAGCTTTGAGATTCTATCGCCTACGGCCTGTAATTGAAACAGGTTGGGAAATGCCCGTTTTAATCAAAGCATTGGTAGATGGAACTCCTGATGAGAAAATTCTTCATGAATGGTTAAGCATCAACTCAAAACTTTTGTTAAATGACCAGCTACAAGCGAGAGAAATTGGCGCAAAACTAGATAACCAACGGGATGAATGGATTACCACAGATTTAGACGGTTGGCTAAGTCTGCATAGATTTTATCAGGGTGTAGTCGAAAAACTCAAATTAACTCTTGACAGTGGAGTTAAGCTATACATTGTAACCACTAAAGAAGGACGTTTTGTACAGCAGTTGCTGCAACAACAAGGAGTTAATTTACCGACAGCAGCAATTTTTGGGAAAGAAGTCAAGCGTCCCAAATATGAAATTTTGCGAGAATTAAAGCAAGAAGCAGAAAACAAGCCAGTTAGTCTGTGGTTTGTAGAAGATAGACTCAAGACATTGCAGTTAGTCCAACAGCAAACAGACCTTAAAGATGTGAAACTGTTCCTTGCAGACTGGGGCTATAATACCCAAGCAGAAAGGGAAACTGCCCAAAATGATGCGCGGATTCAGTTGTTATCACTTTCTCAGTTTGCCAGAGATTTCTCTGCTTGGCTTTAATATATTAATTAAACATCTCCGAAAAATAATTGTAGAGACATAGC
Source organism: uncultured Acetobacteraceae bacterium (assembly GCA_964658545.1). Taxonomy (GTDB): domain Bacteria; phylum Cyanobacteriota; class Cyanobacteriia; order Cyanobacteriales; family Nostocaceae; genus Nostoc. The sequence goes on from CAZZZY010000647.1 coordinate 3,868, forward strand.
AATGCTATGGCGTTTCTTAATCACATAAGGTACATCATAGCCCCCTCTCGAAGAGCGGGGAGGGGGTTGGGGGTGGGGAACTTGAGTACCTCACAATAAAGAATATTTAATTGCTGGAGATGTCTATTTATAAAAATGCAGGTAAATAATAAAGAATTAGGAAAACAGAAGCGATTAATCGCGTCTCTACTCCTAAC
>CAZZZY010000648.1:0-4054 GCA_964658545.1 uncultured Acetobacteraceae bacterium
TATCTTTGAGAGCGATCGCTACAGCTTGTTTTAGTTTCTCTGGTTCCTTGACTAAACGAAGTAACGGACGAGCCTGACGCTCATTTTTGATGTGTCCGCCCAACTCGCCAACCGTGTCTATGACCTTTTTGGCTCCTAGCAGTTGGTTGATTCGTCGGTATCCGCCCCAGGCGTATAATTCACGCTGGCAGTATTCTTCAAAGTTCTTGTACCCCGCTTCGAGGTACATCTGCTGTTCGCGCATCTGGAGGATTTCATCTACCGCGAAGCATTCAAATCGGTCGATGGCGGCAAAGGTTTCCTTTATGCTGATGTTAAGGTTGCTGTAATCGAGTGTTGTTGTTTGTTTTCTGTCTAGTGTCAGCATATCTCTTGCTCACTATGGTAAATGCTCGGAATGTTGCAGGTAGTAAGGGACTTGCGGGAGCCGTCAGGCTTCTCGCTTTTAGTAGTTATTAGGCGATTTCAGCTAACCTTGCGAATCGGCCTAAGTCCGGGTAAACCGCTTTCAAGTAAATAATTTTGTTCTGTTTGTAATCAAGATGATGGTAGAGCAGTGGTCAATTCTTTAAACAGATTGAGTTGTTGCATAATGCTTGACTCCAAATTTTGAGCGTAGTACAACATCGCGGTCAATCAACTCATGCCGCTTTCAATGCTCTTTGGTCTATTGTTAAAAACAGAAAACTTAACTCAGCCTAGAACAAAGCTGAATAAAGAATGACGTGATTACTTTCCAGTGATTTAATCTGCTCTTTTATGGTTGGGTAAGAAAAAAGCGATTTTAATCAAGCTTTTTTCCGCTTTTGCGCTGCGTTTCAATAAAAGACTCCGATAACTCTTCAAGAGTACATCGGTAAAGACGGGTTAGCTGTAAAGTTTCACTGGGACTAAGGCTAGGAATATACGTTCCTGCCTCCCAAAATCTAATAGTGGAAACAGATTTGCCTAACTCTACTGCTACCCGTTCAGCTGATAAATCAGCTTTCTCACGCAACTCCTTTAAATCCATAAAAATGAGCAACTTCAACTTAATCACCTCCTCTACATTACTTGTCTTGTTGCCTAGTCTAATCTAGTTAACTAGTCAAGTCAATAGCAAGCTAGTCTAGTTAACAAGAGTACATGGTTGACAAGTCTAGTTAACAAGAGTAGAGTAATAAATATAAGGGCAAGGAAATGCAACCGCCTGCACCCGAACGCAAAAAGGGTTTGCAAATTACCAAACTTAACTAATTTCAATCAACCACAAAACGTGCCCTCTTCCGAACACAGCACATCCTTACACATCCCCTGATGCTGCTGTCTGCTGTCTTGATAATGCTCTTAGCAACTAGCTTTGATGGCTACGCCAAATCAAGTTTGAGAGCGTTGTGCGAAACCACAACGTTGTGTTTGCACACATAACAAAAGCGATCGCCCCTGTCTGGTAAACAAAGCGATCGCCTTTTATCCAACTGAATGGAGATCAATATTATGACCTACATAACACATACACAGCAAGCAATTCCTAGTTCTTCTGTTGATGAACAAGCCCTAGCACAAGCTGAACTGTACAGCCACCTGGAAACCCAAGCCGAAGCTGTAGCACCAGAACATTTAACAACAGTCGAAATATCTTTCTACGATCACGAATATTATCTTGGTGAAAAGTTAGTAGCAGCTATCACCTACGACAATGACTTAACTCAGCCTTGGGTAGTCATGGTTAACGCCAAAGAAAAACATCGCGCCAACACCTGGGCTAAATGCAACAGTTATATTACTTGGCATCACAAACAAGGCACACTCGAAGCTCCACTACCAACTCCACAACCAGAAGAACTGACAATTTTAGAAATCTCCTATTATGACCAAGAAGTACATATTGGTGATTATCTAGTTGATAGTTATCTAGTAGCCAGTATTAGCTTCGACCACAACAACTATCAGGATTTATACTGGCGAGTTCTAGTTAACGGTAATGAGATTTACCGAGACACTAAACCCGCTCTTTGCTACGAATATATCAAACAACAGTATAAGCAAGGCACACTGCCAATACAGGAGCAATTACCTCTAGATATTCCTTGCACCACTGGTAACAAAATCATGTCCGAGATTTTTGCTGAATGCGAGAAGTTTGGCTTTGAAATCCTGGACGATGGTATTTACAGCAGCGATTGCAAGCTGGGTGAAGTGGGATTCACTAACGGTAATTGGTGGTTTGTCCGAGCAGGGGAGTCTCAAGTGCAAGTACCCTGCAACTCAGCGATAGATGGGGTGTGTTGGCTGGCAAAGGTGAAAGTTTCACACCATACACCAACAGTAGACTGTGAAGAACTGCTAGACCGCCCATTTGACCAGTTAACTCCTCAAGACTGGGAATGTTTAAGAAAATATGAGCCGACTTTAGAGTTAGTAACGGCGTAGTTAAGTAAAAAGGTGGGTCTTGACAGCCCACCTCCTCAATAAAACTATTTAGCTTCATAAATAATACCAATGGAAACCACATAAATACTGAACCAGTTCAACTCGTGCTATCTGAAGATTCAGGCGATTGCCCAAAACGAAAATTGGCTTTTGTTGATTGCTGATAAAAAGATTGACCCAGAAGCCGCAACTCATTTGGGAGATGTGGTGCATTACTTGGGTGAGGCGATGGGGTGCGTAGAAGAAATTGTTGAAATTAAGTTTAATCAGGAATCAAAATTATGAAACTCTACGCGACCAGTATTCCTCAACATGAAGCCAAGTTGGGCAACTGTTCTATCAAACAAAGCAGGTTTGATTGAGAGAGAAATCAATGATAAAGACCCTGGTTTTCACTCAATTATAGAAGAATTGTCTACTGAAATTGAGCCAGGAATTATTGGTGTAAAAGCTAGCGATTTATGTCAGATACTCAGCATTGAGATGATTGATACTAGCGAAGAGAATTGACAACTAATATTTAGTAAACCCGACATCTTATGAAATTCACAACTGTATCTGTTAGTTACTCCAGAAAATTCAATCTTGGCGACTACGAATCACTGGAACTAGGTTGCTCTCTATGGGCGCAAGTGGAAGACGGGGAAGACGCGGATGGAGTGACACAATTCCTCTATCACCAAGCCAAAGCTTCAGTCAAACAAGCGGCAATGCCTGTCTTGAAAGCCTCAGAGTTTCAGATAAATAAAGCTAAATCTAGCAAAAAAGTGTCTGGTGATATCAACGAAAATGATTGGCAATAATTTGGAGCCAAGCAATGCAAGAACTAATCAAAGCTTTAATCAAAGCAAAGGCAGAGTTTAATCCCATTCAAAAAGACGGTAATAATCCTCACTACAAGCGCAAATATGCAACACTAGATGCTGTATTAGATGCTGTCATTCCTGCGCTTGGTAAACATGGATTAGTAATAATTCAAACTACTGAAATCTTTGAAGGCAAAACCGTGCTACGGACTCATATTTTTCATGAATCTGGGGAAAATATCACCAGCACTTATCCCTTACCTGAATTTGGTGATTCTCAAAAGTTTGGTGCAGCATTAACTTATGCACGACGATATGCAGTTTGTGCAATTTTATCGGTGACTGCTGATGAAGATAATGATGCTGAAGGCGCAACTACTCCTCAAAAGCCTGAACAGCCACAGAATAACATTAGACCCCGCAAAGACAATCAACAGCCTAGAGTTCAGCCACCAAAACAAGCTGTAACTCCGCCATCAATCAGCCCAAAAGATTTGCGAGTCAAAGAAGTTCGCACACTTTTAAATTATCCACTCGATTTAGTCAAAGAGTGGTTACATTCTCGAAATGTTACTAGTCCGAGTGAGCTTGATTATACCAAGATTGATGAATTAGTGAAGACTATGTGTTTAGCATGGGCTGGAAATAAATTTGGACATCCTAATCATGCTGTTAACTCTTATCAAAAGCACGTACTTGACACTGTAGCACGAGGGGTAGATGAAACAACAGCAATCAGCGTATGGATGGAAGGAGCGCTTGCAGAATTGCCTGAACTTAATTGAAGCAAACATTTCTTCTCATAACACCAATAGGAAAAACATCATGCCAAGAAA
>CAZZZY010000649.1:0-1248 GCA_964658545.1 uncultured Acetobacteraceae bacterium
GTGGCTTATTTCCGCTGTGACGTACTAGTTTTGTTGTCTGTATGAAAACGTTCTAGATACCTCTAAATCCACGCCACTTGCTCCCCAAGTTGAGCAAGTAGCGGGTGTAAGAGGCATTAATAAGTACGTAAAATCACAGTCAAACACATTTTCAAACAACCTCTTAGGCAATTATTCGGCTCTTGATTAAATATAAATTAAGGCAATGGCAGTTTACTGAATTTCATGAAAATTAATTTTGACAAGGTTATTATCAAAGTAGAAAAATCACCTAATAAAAATCATGAATAATTGGCCATTAATTTCTGTAGTTATCCCAACATACTGTCGAGAGGAAGCACTACGGGATAGTATTATAGATGTCCTCAAACAGGACTATCCAAATTTTGAAGTTTTGGTGGTAGACCAAACCCCAACGCACCAACCAGAAATTCAAGCCTATTTAGAAGAGATGGCGGGGGCGGGGAAAATTAAATGGTTGCGCTTAGATTGGGCAAGTTTACCAGGGGCACGAAATTATGCTGTGCGGCGGGCTTCTGGTGAAATAATATTATTTATTGATGATGATGTTCAGCTAACCCCAGAATTGTTAGCAGCCCATGCGAAAAATTATTTGCAAAATCCAGAAGTGGGGGCTGTCGCCGGACGGGTATTTGACAGAATGAAATTAGGTGATTCTGGAGGAGATTTACAGATTGAATATCTGCCTCCTCAAGCTATGGATCCAGGAATTGCTTGGTATCATATTGATTTAGTACATACCATCAAACCCCAGCAAGTGCTAACAGCGAGGGGTTGCAATATGTCATTTCGCACCGAAATCTTTACTAAGTACGGGCTGAGGTTTGATGAGAGGTTTCGCGGTAGTGCAGTGCGCGAAGAGTCAGATTTTTGTTTGCGGGTGCGACAGACGGGATATAAAATTTGGTACGACCCAGAGGCCCATTTGGTACATTTAGGCGAAGAAACAGGGGGTTGTCATGATATTAGTATGCGATCGCTCAAATATCAACTCACCTTTTATCACAACCATTTCTTACTAGGGCTGAAAAACCTTACTGCTACTCAAGCTTTACGCTTATACGGGCGTTTATTTGACTGTCACGTTTTGGGACGGCCACCTTGCCATAAAAGCGGTTCCCCCATCAAAATTGCCACTCGCGCTATTTTCTACACTTTGGGTTTTTTCAAAGCCTTGGGTACTGTCATTCAATCACTATGGAACGATGGTCAAATTTACAGTCGATT
>CAZZZY010000649.1:1258-4048 GCA_964658545.1 uncultured Acetobacteraceae bacterium
GATTGGATGAGCAAGTTTAGTTATTGGCAATTGGGCATTGGTGAATAACAATTAATAAATATTAATGAAAATCTTAGTTGCTAGTCACACTTATATCGTAGACCTCAACTGTGAGAAATTACGCGCTTTATCTCAAATAGAACCGGGAGTTGAAGTGACAGTTGTAGTCCCAAAGCGCTGGAAGCCAGGTGGCGTACAAAACAGAATTATTGAAACTGAATACCGTGATGAAGGCACATTTAGAATAGTTCCAGTTTCTAATTTTAGTCAAAATCATCAGGGACTCCTTACCTTTGGCGCTGATTTGATATCTTTGTTCAAAGAATTTCGTCCCCAAATTATCCAAGTGGAACAAGGGTCTAGAGGACTGGCTTATACTCAGATGATTACCTTAAATCAGTTATTAGGACTCAAGGCAAAAAATGTATTTTTTACCTGGTGGAATTTACCATATCATCTGAAATTACCAGTTGCTTTGTTAGAAAAATATAACCTCAATCACAGCCACGGGATCATTTCTGGCAATCAGGATGGAGCAGAAGTTTTGCGACAACGGGGCTATCAAGGAGCAATTAAAGTCATGCCACAACTGGGTGTGGATGAAAATTTATTTACTCCCAAAGCCCAACCAGAATTGTCAGCTAGGTTTGGCATTAACAAAGAGGATTTTGTTGTAGGTTTTGTCGGGCGATTTGTGCAAGAAAAGGGTTTGTTAACGCTTTTGCAAGCCTTAATTAAATTGAAACCTAAACCTTGGAAATTACTGCTGTTGGGACGTGGAGATTTGCAAACGGAATTAATTAAAATAGCAGCAGATAATAACCTTAAAGAACGGTTAATTTTGATAGAAAGTGTCCCCCATAACGAAGTTGCAAACTATATTAATTTAATGAGTACCTTAGTACTGCCTTCAGAAACAACTTACAAGTTTAAAACCTTAACTTCTGTTGGTTGGAAAGAACAATTTGGTCATGTGCTAATTGAGGCGATGGCTTGCCAAGTACCTGTAATTGGTTCAGATTCTGGTGAAATTCCCTATGTAATTGGTGATGCTGGTTTAGTATTTCCCGAAGGTGATGTTCAAGCCCTTGCTAATTGCTTAGTTCAATTAATGGATAAACCATATTTTGCTCATACTCTAGGGGAAATTGGTTATAAAAAAGCAATGATTAAATACACAAATAAAGCTTTGGCTAAACAGCAATTAGAGTTTTATCAAGAGTTAGCCATTAGCAAATAAAAAATGAAAATATTACAAATTGTCCCCTCAATTTCTCTGATTTACGGTGGCCCTAGTCAAATGGTACTGGGATTAGCTCCAGCTTTGGTAAAAGAGGGAGTAGAAGTTACAATTCTCACAACTGATAGTAATGGCGATAATGGTCAAACACCTCTGAATATTCCTTTAAATCGCCCAATTAAACAAGATGGCTATGAAATAATTTACTTTCGTTGTGCCCCATTTCGTCGCTACAAATTTTCTCTAGATTTATTAAACTGGCTAAAACGTCACGCTCACGAGTTTGACATAGCACATATTCATGCTCTATTCTCCCCCATAAGTAGTGCTGCTGCTATTGTGTGTCGTCAGCAAAAGCTACCTTATATTTTCCGTCCTTTGGGTACTCTCGATCCGGCTGATTTACAGAAGAAAAAGCAATTAAAACAGCTTTATATTGCAATTATAGAACGCCAAAATTTAGCTGGTGCGGCAGCTATTCATTTTACCAGTGACCAAGAAGCTAAAATATCAGAACGATTTGGAGTATCTACGCCAGATTTGGTGATTCCCTTGGGTGTGATTCCCCCTCAATCCCCTATTAAAAATGTATATAGTCAGTTAGAAATACCAAAGGATGTACCGTTGGTGCTATTTCTGTCACGAATTGACCCGAAAAAAGGGTTAAATTTGTTGATTCCGGCACTAGAGAAGCTGTTAACGGTTGGTTACCAGTTTCATTTTGTCTTAGCTGGGACAAATCCCCAAAATCCAGATTACGAACAAAAGATAATATCCCAAATTCAAAATTCACCACTGCGATCACACACTACAATTACAGGCTTTGTCACTGGTGAACTCAAAGTTAGTTTACTACAAGCTGCTGATTTATTTGTCTTGCCTTCCTACTACGAAAATTTTGGGATTGCTGTAGCTGAGGCGATGGTAGCAGGTGTACCTGTAATCATTTCTGACCAAGTGCATATTTGTCAACAGATACGTGATAGCGAGTCGGGTTGGGTAGGCGCAACAGATATCCAAGCAGTGGTAGAGTTACTGCAAGAAGCTTTGCAAAATCCCGCAGAACGCCAACGACGGGGATTAAACGCCCAAAAATATGCCTTGGAAAATTTTAGCTGGGATGCGATCGCAAAGCAAACAATCCAAGCCTACCAAAAAATTTTGGTAACTTAATCAAATTAGTTAAATTGGGTAACACCTGTATTTTTTGCTTAAGATGACAGCTTGAACATTGTTATTTTGTTCTAGTCCACCAGCGTAATATATTCAAGTTAGATTCTATTTCCTTCCAACAGTTTGCTGTAGAATCTGTTTTTTTGAGTACTTGAAGTGTTTTATCTACATAGTCTAAATTTGTTAGCCCTAACTGTTTTTTTAGTTCATTATCAACTTGAAAATCTTGCTTAAAATATTCCAAATGATTGGGTAACTCTCCTTTCTCTCTGGTTGATATATTAGGTATTTTATTAAGTTGTTCTGGTTCTTCAGTACCTACTATGCCAAAAACTTAGCAAAAATCCGATGCAAAGCGGAAAATATCATATTAATTT
>CAZZZY010000650.1:0-4042 GCA_964658545.1 uncultured Acetobacteraceae bacterium
CCCCCTAACGCCCTTCCCGCTTCGGGAAGGGGGAACAATTCAAAGCCTCTCTCCTTTTAGGAGAGAGGAATGGAAGTGAGGTCAAAACTGTACCTCACGCTTGTCAAGAACCGCTATACTAGCGTAGTCCTCTGATGGTAACAGACCGTTGTAATTGAGCTAAAGCTTTGTTGTAACCCAAAATTGCTGCGACTCGATTACCTTCAGCTTGTGTGAGGTCGTTTTCAGAGCTAATGACATCAGTTTCAGTGCCTACGCCGGCTTGGAATCGCAAACGTGCTAAACGTAGAGCTTCCGTAGCTTGTTCTAAAGCGATATTAGCGGTTTGAACATTGGTCAAACTAGATTGCTGACTAAAATAGGCTTGTTCTACCTGAAAGCGAATTTGGTTACGCTGTTCAGAAAATTGAGTTTCTGCGATCGCAATATTAGCTTTTGCCTGAGCTGCCTGTGCTCTTGCTGCTCCCCCATCATACAAATTTAGAGTTGCCTGGACTCCTAGTGAATAACCATCACTCACGCTAATATTATCATTGAACTGATCTAGTAGGCTGTAGCTGCCTACCAAACTAATTTTAGGCCCTAGTGCTGAAAGTGCTTGCCGTCGCTGTTGCTCGTAAATATTACGTTGCGCCAATTGCTGTGGCAATTCCGAACGGTTTTGAAAAGCCAGCAAAATAGTTTGTTCTAGTGTCTGGTTCCAAAGACCAGCTAATTGCACAGGGTCGGCGGCGCTGATATTCACTGACTGCGGCAAACTTATATCAGTAGCCAACTGACGACGGGCAGTTTGCTGCTGGGAGATAGCATTAGTCAGGTTTTGTTGGGCATTTGCTAAATTTACCTGCGCTTGCAGTACAGCGAAGCGAGTACCAACACCAGCTCGTTCTAAAGCCTGTGCATCTTTCAAACTAGCCTGGGCATTCTGCACAGATGCCTGGTAAATACGTATTTGTTCATCCGCTTGTTGCAGATTGTAGTAGTCAGTAGCAACAGTCAGACGGATTGTCTCAAACTCAGTTTCTACAGCCAGCTGATAGTAGCGCTCCTGTTCCTCAGCCTGTCTGATGGTAGCTTGCCGACTTCCAGAAGTATAAAGGTTATATGTCAGTTGTGCAGAGCCGTTGAAAGCTGTAGCAGGTATGCCTGCTTGGGGGGAGACCAAACCTTCGTTTGCGTATAATTGGTCTTCAAGCTGACCAGAAGCAGACTGACTGCGAGTGATATCACTAGTAATACTAAGACTGGGAAGCAAAGCAGCTTGTGCCTGGCGTACAGCAGCGCGACTCTGTTCTAGCTGCAATATTGACACCTGTAGACTGTGATTGTTACGCCGTGCTAGCTCCAGAGCCTGTGCCAAAGTAATCGGCTGATTGTTCTGAAGTCTCACTTCCTCCGGTTTGGTGGGAAATTGCAAGGGATTTGCATTGGGTATGAGGTTTTCTGGAACTTGCACCGAACCTGCTGGTGCAGGAGTTAAGTTTCCTGGCACAATAATCTGAGGTTGCGCCGAACCTGCTGGTGCAGGAGTTACGTTTCCTGGCACAATAATCTGAGGTTGCACCGAACCTGCTGGAGTCTGAGTATTACTCTGAGCCACACGTTCCCCAGCCGCATTTTGTTGTAAGCAGTTGCTTGAGACTAGTAGCAAAGAAGTGGAGGAGTCAGTTTTGCTTTTCCCCAACTCCTGTGGACACGTCTGCGCTGACAACAGTTTTGCTGCTCCCGCCCCTGTGGCTGAAGGTTGTAAAAATGTCTGATTAACAGTATTTATCTGTTGAGCCACTGGCTGCTGTAAAGAAGACAGAGACAAAATTTCTTGTTGGACAGAAGGAGGATTTAAAGTGTAGTTGGGAACTACTACTCTCTTTAATTTCTGCCCATTCGGGTCGGAATTACTGTTTTTTTGGTCGCTTTGAGCAAAAGAACTGACATCTGGCTGTTGGGAAGGATTAGGCGTATTCGTAATGTCCGCAGTCAAGTTTTGACCATAGGTAGAAGTCAAAACACTAGGAGAAGACGCCATCTCTATCCCTGGTACTTTCACAGTACCAGCCCAAGCAGCCTGAGTTGTTAAGACTGCTGCTGTCACACCAGGTAAGAAGCTATAAAATAATTGCTGTCCTTTCACCGCATCCCTCACACAAAAATCAATCTTAGCGGCAGAAAACCCATCTTCATCACAGAATATAGCACAATCCTAAATTTAGGAAAGAATATACTACGATACTAAATTTACGGATCGGAACTCTGTTTGTCTTCAAAACGTCTAACAATGCGAGAAAGTTCCGCCTTTTCATCGATACTAACGCGAGTAGGAGCACCACTGATAATCCGTTCGTAGTTTCTGAAAGAATCTTTGATATCGGGACCGTCAGCAGTGATATTATACTCACGAATGCCCTTATCATGCCAAGAGCCTCTCATTTTGAACACGTTAATTGCCCGCGACATTTCTCCACGAATTTCTACGTACTGTAACATTATAATTGTGTCGGTGATTGTGGATATATGAGAGTCAGTAATCGAATGTGCTCCCAGGAATTGGTCAGTTGTGTTAGTAAAGAAACCAGTAATTTCTTCTTGTTTAGCATAACCCGTCACCCCAATTACAAACTGCCTAAATGCATTATTGCTCACTCCTCTAGCTAGTGCTGATAGAGAATCGATGGCGATGCGAGCTGGTTTAAAGACTGCAATTTCTGATTTAATAATTTGTAAGTGGTCTTCTAAACCAGTTGATTCAGGATAGGTACAAATTATTTTGAGTAGACCTTGATCCTCTAATTCCTCAAAATCAATTCCCCAAGAGGAAGCATTGCGAGATAGTTGGGCGCGTGATTCTTCATAAGCAAATAATATCGCTTGTTCTCCATTGAGACAGCCATCTTGAATAAACTTACTGACTAACAAGGTTTTGCCAGTACCGGTGGCTCCTGTTGCCAAAATAATTGAATCTTTAAAGAAACCACCACCACACATTTCATCTAAGATTTGGACACCAGAAGATACCCTGACATTAGAAGACCGTTGAGTTAAACGCATTGCTCCTAGTGGAAAGATGTTAACTCCTTCATTAGTAATCGTGAAGGGATACTCACCTTTCATGTGAGTTGTGCCGCGTAACTTGAGAATTTCAATAGTGCGACGGCGGCGTTCTCCTTCTAAAACATTGCGAACAATGACTACATTATCAGACACAAATTCTTCCACACCAAAAGAAGCAACAGGGCCATATTCTTCACTTCGTTCAGTGGTAATTACAGTGGTGACATTCAGTATTTTGAGACGTGCTACCAAGCGAAAAATTTCGCGTCGCACCACTCCCATCGCTTCATATTGCTGAAATACGGCTGTCATTGAGTCGATTGAAACTCGTTTGGCTTTGTATTTGCGAATCGCATATTGCAGGCGTTCAATAAGTGCAGAAAGGTCAAAATTACCAACGATATCTTGACCTTCTGGATCGGGAGATGCATCAAGAATAAACAACTTGCCTTCTTCGATTAGGCGTGGCAAGTTCCAACCGAAAATATGGGCATTTTTAATAATATCACTGGGTGATTCTTCAAAGGTAACAAATACTCCTGCTTCATCAAAGTAGGTGATACCGTTATAGAGAAACTGAAGAGATAATAAAGTTTTACCTGTACCTGAAGTGCCACTGACTAAGGTAGTTCTAGCAATTGGTAAACCACCATGACTAATATCGTCAAACCCCTCGATCATCGTGCGAATTTTTTCTACACCCCCATTTCTCGGTGCTTTATTTGGTTCTATTGGCTCGGTTTCACTCATTGCTTGATAATAAAATGGTATGAAAAACTGTTTGTTTTATGACTAAGGTTTGTATGCAATTGTTTCGAGACTATTCATAAACCAAATATTAAGTAAGTAGGGTGGATTACGGCACGATCTGCTTAAGAAGATAGCAAAAGTAAATTTTTACCGAAACGCACTGAAATCAATGGTACTAAAATTATCTTCACTAGTACGTCACGGCGGAAATAAGCCACCCATTTAAAATCGCTAGACATCCTAC
>CAZZZY010000651.1:0-4041 GCA_964658545.1 uncultured Acetobacteraceae bacterium
TTCTACGCCAATGCAGCAAACTTTAATGTCAGTTACAGAAGCGTTTAAGTCTTTTGCTTGGGTTAAGCGTTTTTTTCTTCTCTCTGTGTACTCTGCGTCTGGAGTGGTACCCTGCGGTCAGCCGCTTTGCGTCTACGTTAAAAATGGCTATATCTATTTTCCTTGACAGGTGGAATTTGTAGGAGTTGTTGTTGAACCTGTCTCGCCATTTGAGGGATTGATAATGGCATAAGTGGGTGAAGAATTTTTAGCGACAGTCCTGTTTAATTCATTTTCAATATCGTCATCCAAATCAATCCATCTGGCCACAAACATTTCTACATTCTGCGGTTCTTCGGGGCGCGATGGTATTCCTCCACGTCCCCGATTGATAAATCCTACCCGTTTTGATTTACTGGGACTGACATCGCAACCTTCACTAATTTCAACGCTACGCGGTTCACTTGGCAAATTTACTAATCCCTGAGTCGGATCGATACCCAGTATGCTGATTTCAATCACACCATTAAGTTGGGGATTGGTTTGGGAAAAAGCGGTAATATCACTCTTTTGAGTTAGCTGTTCGCGGGATTCTAATCCAAAAATTCGCTGGGCGCTAATTTCAACAACCCCACCCTGTCCTTCAAAAGCATTTGCAATAATGTCGCTGTTTTCTTGGAGAACAGCAACAACAAAACCATTTCTCGCATCAATTTTGATATTCCCACCATTGCCAGGAGCCTGTCCAGTCCCAGCCGTGGTGGATATCAAGCTGTTTTGACGCATCAACAGTAAATCTTGTACTTGTAGGAGAATATTCCCACCGTTAGCTGATTTTGTTTCTGCTGTAATCGCACCTTGATTTTGCAAGTTGATAGTTCCAGCCGCTATATCTATATTTCCAGCTACTCCCGACCCTTGACTGCTGACTGTAATTTTAGCCTGATCCTTGAGATTTACTTGGTTGGATAAAACGAATACATTACCACCATTCCCTGTTGCATTCACATCGGTACTAGCTAGGACTCCACTAGCAGCACCTTGATTGGTAAATGTATCCACACCAATTTGAATATTTTTAAGAGCGCGATCGCTATAACTCAAATCACTACCAGTCAGGTTTATACTATCTGAGACATTAAGTGTGATGTTGCCTGCATTGCCACTACTACGAGTAGAGGTAAGAATCTGTCCGCCATTAGTGGCTTCTAAGGTGTGAGCCTTAATTACAATATTACCCCCGCTACCTGCATTTGTGGTTAAAGCATTAATCACACCTCCATCTAGCACCCGTAAAGTGGCTGCATTAACTGTGATTTCTCCTCCCCGACCAATTCCACTGGGTTCGGTGTTGCTGTAAAGTCCACTGGAATATCCATCGCCAGCAAAACCAGCAATAGTTACAGTATCAGCCCCATTAATCAAAATATCTCCTGCATCTCCGCGCCCACGAGTGCTGGTAACGATGGCAGCACCATTGGTCAAAGATAAAGAATCGGCATTAATTATAACATTACCACCAATTCCCTGACCTGTTTGTTTTACACTGCTGAACGCACCACTAGATTGAAAAAATCCAAATCCCGGAAGATTGTTAAAACGACCATCGCGGTCGAAGAAAATGTTATTGGCATTAATAATTACATTACCTGCATTTCCCTTACCAGCAGTACTGCTGGTGAGAACCGCACCGTTGCTTACTTTCACTGTCCCTGCCGAGATATTGACACTACCAGCATTTCCCACTGCCCGAGGGTCAACACGACTGTATGCACCGCTACTAAATGTAGAAGTCGATACCTGATTAAAATTAGCAGCCTCGCCGTCAAATAAAGCTGTATCACGGACAAAAACATTGACGCTACCAGCATTACCCCGCCCAACAGTACTAGCTTCTAGAATGGCCCCGTTAGTCACAGCCAGAGACTGCGCTATGATGTTGACATTCCCTCCTCGACCTGTACCACCATCGGCGATCGAACTATAAGCACCAGTATTAATCCCATTCGTTCCGACACCATCAAAGAGTACCGCATCGCCGACATTGATATTCACATTGCCGACATCTCCTTGCCCATAAGTGCCAGCAAAGATTTGAAAACCTCCAGCTACGTCCAGCGATCGCGCTGTTAAATTAATATTACCGCCCGTACCTTTGGCGTTAGTAAGCACCGAATTAGAGATAAAACCAGTACCAGTAAGAGTAACTGCCTCTGTAGCACTAATTTCAATATCTCCACCCTTGCTGTTAACAGTACCCAATCCAGAAGCAATACCTGCCCGTAAGGTACTTCCTTGAGCAATATCTAAATTACCAGTGTTGATCGCAATACTACCGCGATCGCCAGCCCGGACATTGACTTGTGAAGCATTTGTTAGAGAAACATCGGCGCGCACTACATCAGTAGGAAAGCTCAAGCTACCATTCTGATTTAGTGTTATCGTGCCTTTTTGTGCTAATCCCCCTAACTCGACTCGACCCCCTGGTGCTAGGATTGTGCTATTGTCTAAACTGACATTACCACCCACTAGCGCCAAGGTTTTATCTGGCTGCACAACTAGACGCGCTGACTGTAAACTAATAGCCCCTAGTATCTTCTCGAATTCCAAGCCAATGGGAACTTTGATTGTCAACAGTGGTGGTGCTTGCGGATTAGTTGCACTAAATTTTATACCATCAGCAAAAACCACACTGCTTGCGGTACTGGCTACAAACGAGCCATTGACATCGAGTTTGGCATTTGCTCCAAAAATAATCCCGTTGGGGTTGATTAAAAATAGGTTAGCTTTTCCCAATACACCCAAGGTTCCCAAAATCCGTGAAAGATTTCCGCCTGTAACTCTGCTGATAATATTCTCAATTCCTGTCGGGTTGGCGAAATATGCACTTCTTCCTTCCCCAATATTGAATTCCTGAAAGCTGTGGAAGAGATTAGTACCGCGAATTGCTCCGCCATCAACTCTGTCAACTAGCTGATTTTGTGGTGTGACTGTAGAATGTTCACTCCCAAGGGTATTATCTGGGGTGATTTTAGGGATAATTTGAGCTATTGCCTTATTCTGGGCACTAGCGAACATCTGTGACACAGCCGCGCCGAATGCGGTAATCAACATGAAAAAACTTAGTACTCTCAATTTTTATAGCAATCCTAAATCATTTGTGAGAAACAAAATCGCTGAAAATCCCATAAATACGTACTTTTAATCTCCGTATTTTCTCACGTTTGCATTCAGATTGCTATAGTACCCACAATCAGCAATATAAAATTATACCCGTTGGACAACTCGTAGCCGTATTAAAAATGCTTCCTTTCCTACCACTGCTGTCTATTCTCTCTTATTTCCCGACAGGTCTGCTGGTTAAAGTAAAGGAGTTAGCAATCGAGAAATTCTCACAGCTAACTTGAACCAAAAAGGTTTTTTATCGTACTCATCAAGATCAACAGCAACACAGACAGCTAAATCATCCTTTAACATCTTTTTCACACTTTGGATAAATCGAGGCTCGGTAACAAAACCCATAACTTCAAAGTTGAGGGAAAAAGAGCGATTATCTAAGTTAACAGTTCCTATCCCTGCTATTTTCTCATCAATGATGATAACTTTCTGGTGCATAAATCCATTTTTGTAACGATACAACCTGATCCCGATTGTTTCCATTTCGGTGTAATAAGAGAAGGAACATAAATAAACAAATAAGTGATCAGGTCGATTTGGTAAGAGAATTCGTACATCTACACCTCGCATTGCTGCCAGTTTTAAGGCTGACAATGTAGCCTCATCCGGCACAAAGTATGGACTAGCAATCCAGAGGTGAGTTTGAGCTTGATTAATTAGTTCGACGAAAAAAAGCTGACAAGCTGGTAGCTGATCTGCGGGACCTGTAGGAAGTATGAATGCAGTTTGATTAGTTTCCTGATTAATTTTTACCTGCCAGTTAACTTCCAGAAGTTTTCGAGTTGCCCAATACCAATCTCGCACAAAGGAGTTTTGTAGGCTTTGTACAGTTCTGGAGTTTAGACTAAAGGCGAGCGATCGTTAAAAAGGCTTACTCGTTGAAAT
>CAZZZY010000652.1:0-4038 GCA_964658545.1 uncultured Acetobacteraceae bacterium
GAAGGTGAGGAAGAGGAAGAGGAATGAAACCAATTCGCAATTCGCAATGACGCTCGTTCGCTCTTAGCGTCTCCCCTTCTCACATTGGGAGAGGCTAGCGCCAAGGGAGAAGACTCGCTAACGCTGCGTTCGCGGAGCGTCTCGTAGAGAAGAGAGCAATTCGCAATTGAATCAAGACAGACACAACGGGCAGAGGGTTTCTACCTACCTTGGGATACAAGGATTGTTTCTCTGACGAGACGCTAGCGCGAACGCGCCACTTGCGGGCGAAAGCGCGTAGCGGGACGAAGTACGGTTTTAAACCTTCACTTTTTTCATAAACTCAATTCTCCATCAAACAAATTGTTAAATCAGGGAATGTTCAAGCAGAAATAGAAAAGTTTTTCTTCATCACCCCATATATTTGACCAAAGTCCGATCCTATTAGCCCGAAAATGATTTTGACCATTTGCATCTCCGATTACAAAATATGCTTCAACAGTCAAATTAAATTCCAAATCATCCCTCGAATGATTGAGGCGATACGTTATATTAATACTGACTAGATTTCTGGCAATTACTTGGAAATAAATACTAAGAGAGCGGAAATTATGCAAGTGTGTCTGGTTACAGGTGGTAATTCGGGTGTAGGTTTAATGACGGCTATAGGTTCAGCCAAATTAGGCAATCATGTATTTATTGCCTATCCTATAGCCTTATGATAACTTGACTTTAGAATGACATAGTTATACTAGAAGTCACATCTCTTCTCTACGAGACGCTATGCGTAGCTTGCTTTGTATAAATATCCTCTCACTGATAATTTTGAAGGGAGATTTAGGATATTTTCAGATTCCTTTAAATCCCATACCTTGTTCTACTTGAGTAGAACTTGCTTTCGCAAGTGCAATTTGACGGGAGATGTGAAGCCGAATACCAACTTGGCTGAGGAATATACCAACAAAAACCAAGCTCCCACCGATATATTGAGCTATAGTAGGCGCTTCGCCTAGTATCAAATAAGCTGCTATGAATCCCACAATTGGAGTAAAAGAGCCAGCTAAGGAAGCTGCTGACACAGTGGAAGCTCTCAAGCCCTTGATCCAAAATGACTGACCTAGCACCACAATTACAGCACCATAAACAAGCATCCACTGCCACAGGAAAGGTGAGAAGACATCCAAAAAATGGTTGCGACCATAAAGAACTAAAGCAGTAAAGAAAAATATTACAGTTCCTAGAGCAGTACGAAAGATACTAAAGATTCCCACTGGGATATGGGAGAGCCAAGATTTAACAATAATCGTTGAAGCGACTGAAGCGACGGCAGCCACCGCCACCAAAAGTTCTCCAACACCCACTCTGAAAGAACCCATGTTGAGCATAGCCGCCTCTGAAGGTTGAAGAAGAATAGTAAGGGTAACACCGACAAATGCAGCGAACGCTCCGGCAATTTCCCAAGCATTTACCTGTTCCTTTAGTAACCAGACTGATAAAGCCATAGCCAGAGGTGGCTCTAAACGTCCAACCAAAATAATATTGTTGACCTCTGTTAGTGCTAATGCCTGGAAAAATAAGCCAGGGACAAGCGCTCCAGATAAAATAGCTACCACTGTCAGCGCCAACCAATCTTTCCTTGACAGTTGCTGAAAAGTCTTTTTATTCCACTGTCGCCGATAAATAGGTAACATAACTATCAAGGCACAGAGATTCCCTACAAATAAAATATTACATAAAGAAATCGGATTTCGACCATCCATGAAATGTTGGGTGCCAATTTGTGTCAGCTTGCGGGTAACTGCACTAGAGGCTCCAAAAATCAAGATTGCTAGCCAGAGATAGGTTTGACCTGGAATTTTATGGATAGGAGGATGCCATCTTCTCGGTATGCTCACAATAACCCCACTGCAAGGAAATACTTTTTACTATATTTAGCTTCTTGATTGAATTTAGAGTGAGATGAATCTGAAAAAACACTGAAAATAGACTGAGATTTAAAAGCATCACAATTTCCTGAGAAGATGCTGAGTCGAAACTGAATTTTTTCAAGGGATAAATTCAGACAATTAGTAGATTGGTTTCATTTGAGCTTCAGTAGCAGATGGGATGCTTTAGTTCATCGAAAAACTTTTACGCAAGGAAAAACAAATGAAAATCGCCTCTTATCTGCTTACAAGTGTTGCTCTTGCTGGGATGTTAACAGTTTGGAATGTACCACTTCAAACTGTGAGTCCTTCACGGGAGCAAGCATCGGCCGCAGAAATGAAAGATGCTACGGGTTTGACTATTCAACAAAAGATTGATTTAGTGATCAAGCATAAGGGTCAGTTTGGTGGTGGCGATGAACTACGTCGTTTCTTTTTTGGTGATCTGGAGCCGCTCGCTGTTCAACCTGGTGGTGCAGGGATGGTGGTTAATCTTTACAACAAAGCCAATAATGTAACCTTTGCTTACTGTTCCACCTACGATGTGATAGTTGCGGTTAAAAAGGGGAAAGTAACGAAGTTTGCCGCTGATGAAGTCAAGTAATCCTTATACCTCTTCTGTCAATAGGGTTCGGATAAGCATTCTCTTTTGCTCCCTTGTGGTTTGGGAATTGGGTTTTGGGAAAAGGGGTGCATGTTTGAATTTACCCTTTACCCTTTCCCCAAAACCCAAACCGTATTGCCTCTTCTGTCAGTTTCGGGAGAGGATAATCACAAACTCATATTTGAAAATAGGGGCTTTATACCGTGTGGGGAAAAGTTTTACTCTTTTTTTCCTTTACCCCAACCCCAAGACCCCTTTTCCCCTTTTTGGTAACTTCTGATGAGAGGTCAAATATGGAATTTAAAGATGTTATTCTGCTGTTACATCCAACGTTCGCAGTCCTCGTAGTCTTCCCACTAATTGGCATTGTTGTCAACCGTGCTTTACAAGTCCGTCAACGCCGATTGCAAACTCTAGCAACAAGTAAAAGCAAAATTCCCGCAACTGTAGGACAAGAACACGTTCAGTTGGGTCGCTGGCTGACTGGAGCAGTTGTAGGTATTGTTTTAATAGCGTTCGCCAATGATATTATCGGTAATATTTTAGACAAAAAAGTTTGGAATCAAGCCCCATTCCAGGTAATATTTATCGGGTTATTATTTGTGGCTGTGATCGGTTCTCTGTATTTACTTTATCAGGCAAGGGAGAAGAAGTGGCGTGGCATATTTGCAACCTTAACGGGTATGGGATTAGTGGTACTTGGTTGTCAAGATGGTATTTACCGCAAAACTGACCAGTGGTATATCTCCCATTATTACTATGGGCTAATCACTGCTCTGTTGATGATTTTTTCACTCTCCATTTTGCCAGATATCTATAAAGATAAGACTAATCGCTGGCGTCAGGTTCACATTCTTCTTAATTGCATCGCGGTGTTGTTATTTATTGGGGAGGGAATAACAGGAACGAGGGCATTGTTAGAAGTTCCCCTGACTTGGCAAGAACCCTATATCAATCAGCTTTATGAGCAAAAATGCGATACTAAACCTTGTGTAATTCAGCCCCTTTCTCTACCTCCAAATCATTAATGAAGACAACGAAAAATCTTTTCCTCAACCTCAGTCAAGTCACCCGAAATCCAGCCTCTGCCTGTAGGCACCTACCAAAATGGCTATGCGCTGGTGATGGAAGATTTTGGGGGAATTTCCCTCAAAGAATATTTCACCTCTGTAGAGACACGATAGGGAGCGGATATACAAGAGTTTTTAGAGATTGCGATCGCACTCTGCAACAGGGCGGCCGCATCATGTCAATAAGAACAGTTCGTTCTCAATAGGATCTAGAGTTTTATCATTAAGTCTAGTTTATTGACAAAAATTTAGGCGTTGGCGTAGCCCGCCTCCGGCATCGCTTTGAGGCTTGGAAAGTGAATCAAACGAGAAATGCTGATTTTGTCGTTGGTTCTTAACGTTGGTTGTAATCAAGAATAATTTAGATGCGTTCGCCCTGGCAACAGCTTAGTTCGGGAATCACTGAAAATATCTGTTATCAGCCATCAAAGTTTCTAAAATAACATGGATTAGGAGAGTT
>CAZZZY010000653.1:0-4024 GCA_964658545.1 uncultured Acetobacteraceae bacterium
ATTAGACTCAGAATTCATTCTGAGGCGGGCTAGATGAGAATGAAATAGCCCTGGGGTACCATAGAGGCGCAGAGAACACAGAGAGAACAAAGAAATGCTTAACTGAACTGTATTGTGCTATAAACTCCTTCTACTAATCTGCTACTTAAATAAAGAAAACAATTTACATATTTTGTGCTATGAGTTCACCAAGTAATCCACTGACAACCATATTGAGATTTAAAGTGTAATCAATATATTTAAAAGTCTCTTCTAAAGGGCGTAAAGTGGTTTTCCAACCAAGCCCATCCGTTACCCAAATAAATTTATGACCTTGTCTTGATATAAAATCAAATAGTGTTTTGTATTCTCCGGCCGTAGATTTAAGTTTAGAACCGCCTCCGCTATAAAAATTAGCTTCTATTAGATAAAGATTATTTTGATTTTTAACTGCAAAATCAAAACGACGGTTTGATTTATCTACTTGAACATTAATATTCCATTGAGCCTGTATTTTTTGAGATGTAGCTTGTGGAATTAATAAAAAATTATTTTGTTGACATATTGTGCTAATCAAGTTTCCTAATATTATCTCCATCGTCGTTCCACCACGGTTTTTTCTACCATTACTATCTAAGCCAACCTCTATACCCAGAACATAATCTGGTATGCTTTTGATATTTTTATTTTTGAATAATTCTAAAACTCCTGTGTTTTTAGTAAACTCTAAAATATCATTAATCTCTAGTTGAGATAATGAATCTTTTCTTTTAAAATTAAAAGATTTATATACAAAATCACCACTTGTATAATCAGTTAATATTGGAAAATTTGTAGTACGACAAGCTATTAAAATTGGGATAGCACTGATAATTTGAGGATGTTGTTGTAAAAGCAGCCCAAATTCATTTTCTATATCATTCTTTCCAACTAGATAGTTAAGTATATTTAAATTAATTTCTACATCATTAAATTTTCTTAAAACTTTTTCCCAGTCAACAAAATAGTTCCAGACACTTATAGAATCTGTCAGTGTATTTTGAAAATATTGGAAAACTTCAGTTTCATTTGAACAATTAAAATATGTTTGGAAAATGGAATTAAATATCATAATGTTATTTAATTTATTATCTAATAATTCATAATTAATAATTCATTAATTGAGTTTCGCTTTAACGCATTGCTATTAATATTGCGTGTGGCTCTAACCCTTTCTATTTTATAACCACCATAAGCATCCTCAAAAAAATTATCGTTTATATTTTCATTTTTAGGATCTGAGTTACTAAGCATGATTAATGCACCCTTATTATCTAACTTCTTAAAATAATCTCGTAACCTTAATTGTTCAGAATCATCAAATGACTGCTGTGAATAAGATGTAAACTTAGATGTGTTACTAATTGGTCTATAAGGAGGGTCAAAATAAACGAATGTTTGATCGTCAATAAAGCTTTCACATTCAGTAAAATCTCCATGATAAATTTTAGTATTCTGTAGAATTTTAGCAACAGATTTCAAGTTTTTAGGATCGTAAATACTCGGCTTTTTATATGTACCTGCTGGAACATTAAAATCACCTTTAGAATTGACACGAAAAAGCCCATTAAAACAAGTTTTGTTCAAAAAGATAATTTGGGCAGTTCTTTCTAGCCATTCAAAATTGTAATTATCTAAGCTAAGGGATTTTTTTCGATTGTTAAAATGTGTTCTTATTTGATAATAATATTTGTTTTTTTCACTTTCATCAAAAGACAAATATTTTGTTGTAATTTTATCTAAAATTTCAATCAAATCATCTACATGATATTGAATCGTCTTGTATGCTATAACTAATTCTGCATTTATATCAGAAATAAATAATTCTTGAATATCATATTTATGTGCTACGTAAAAAAAGACTGCGCCACCTCCTATAAAAGGTTCGATGTACCTTTTGATTGAGCCGTTAAATAATTCATTTGGAAAAAAATTGTTGATTTGCTCGATTAACTGGCTTTTACCACCAGCCCATTTCAAAAAAGGCTTTGGAACTGTTGGAATCGTTGAGAGAGTCAGAACCATTAGCTTAACCTGTACAGATATAGTAAATTCTTTTCATGTTAGTTCATACGTACTAAGAGCTTTTTTAGAATAGCATAAATTAATCTAATTACCCAAATTGAAAACAAATTTGCCGAAAAATTAAGATTTATTTAAATAAAGCAACAGCCATGTTATTAAAATCAGCAGCTAGATTCCAATCAGTAAGCGGGTTTGAGGGATGCCTACGCCTATGCACTCCAGATAAAACCCTTACAACTCTTCACTTCATCGGGATACAAGTTTTGAGACAATCAGAAACGATTTAATAATAATCAAGCACTTATAGTCCATTCTTATCGGACTCTGTGTTATTTCTGTTGAAAAGGGAGAACACAAACATGAAATTGGCTTACTGGATGTATGCAGGCCCTGCCCACATCGGCACTCTGCGAATCGCTAGCTCTTTTAAAAATGTCCATGCGATCATGCACGCCCCCATTGGCGATGACTACTTTAACGTCATGCGCTCCATGCTATCGCGGGAGCGGGATTTCACTCCAGTGACAACCAGTGTTGTTGACCGCAACGTTTTGGCGCGTGGTTCCCAAGAGAAGGTGGTAGATAATATCGTCCGTAAGGATGCCGAGGAACACCCGGATTTGATTGTGTTAACTCCCACCTGCACCTCCAGCATTTTGCAAGAGGATTTGCACAACTTTGTCGAACGGGCGCAACTGGAAGCCAAAGGAGACGTAATGCTGGCGGATGTGAACCACTATCGCTACAACGAACTGCAAGCGGCCGATCGCACTTTGGATCAAATTGTCCAATACTACATTGAAAAAGCCCGGAAGCGGGGGGAATTGGCAGAGGGCAAAACTGCGAAACCCTCGGTTAATATTATTGGTACTACCACCCTTGGTTTCCACAACAATCACGACTGCACCGAATTGAAAAGGCTGATGGCTGACTTGGGAATTGAGGTAAATACTTTAATTCCTGAAGGTGCTTCGGTGAATGATTTGAAGAAGATGCCGAAAGCTTGGTTTAACCTCGTACCTTACCGCGAACTCGGTTTAACCACCGCTCGTTACCTGGAAGAACAATTTGGCACACCTTATATAGATATTACTCCGATGGGTGTAGTGGAAACTGCCCGTTGTATTCGCAAGATTCAGCAGGTAATTAATGCTCAAGGTGCAGAAGTTGACTACGAAAACTTCATCAATGAGCAAACCTTGCACGTATCTCAGGCTGCTTGGTTCTCCCGTTCCATTGACTGTCAAAACTTGACTGGCAAAAAAGCCGTCGTATTTGGTGATAACACCCACGCCGCCGCCATTACCAAGATCCTGGCGCGAGAAATGGGGATTCACGTTGTTTGGGCTGGAACCTACTGCAAATATGATGCAGACTGGTTCCGCGAACAGGTTAGCGAGTATTGCGATGAAGTGCTAATTTCCGAAGATCATGGTGCAATTGGGGATGCGATCGCTCGTGTCGAACCCTCTGCCATTTTCGGCACCCAAATGGAACGCCACGTTGGTAAGCGTTTGGATATTCCCTGCGGCGTAATTGCAGCACCAATCCACGTCCAAAACTTCCCCATTGGTTACAAACCATTTATGGGTTACGAAGGTACAAATCAGATTACAGATTTGATCTACAATTCTTTCACTTTGGGAATGGAAGATCACCTATTAGAAATCTTTGGTGGTCATGATACCAAGGAAGTTATTACTAGGGGAATTTCTGCTGATTCTGATTTAAATTGGACAAAAGATGGTCAAGCAGAATTGAATAAGATTCCTGGATTTGTGCGCGGGAAAGTGAAGCGGAATACTGAGAAATTTGCCCGCGATCGCGGTTTCAAAGAAATCAACGCTGAGGTACTATACGCCGCGAAGGAGGCTGTTGGGGCGTAGGTTAGAGTTAATCGAGAATATTGAGGGGTGAGGAGTTATGTATACTCTTCAACCCCATTTTTTTTGCTTTAGGAACGTGGATTAAATAAGATGCA
>CAZZZY010000654.1:0-4022 GCA_964658545.1 uncultured Acetobacteraceae bacterium
TAAGGTTTTTCATAATGTTATTACGAATTTTTTCTACTCCAGGCGACCCATCCCAAGCATTATCTAATACCACAACAGCATAGCGATGGGTTTTTTGGTAAGGACGAATTAATTCATGGGCGCGGTTATATACACCAGGGTCACTACCCGCTTCAACAATAATGTCCTTTTGTAAGTCAAATTCAAACGGGCGAATTCCTAAACTACTATGAAACTGCTCTCTTGTAAAAAAACCTGTAAAAGCAGCCTCCATATTTTTATCAGCCAACAAGAAGATACAATCTCTCATCCCAGTACCCCTGCTGCAAACAGGGAACCAAGGTCAATACTTCCCCGCCAATCTTGTAAACGTGGATGTTTATTTCCGGGAATAGCCTCTGCACCATTTTCTTTACTACTTCGCATCACAATCACTGGTTCTAGTTCAGTATATGCCAACACTACAGGGGAATGTGTAGATACCCAAACTTGAGAATCATACACCGAACTCAAAGATTGTAATATTACCTCAATTGCTCTGGGATGAATACTATTTTCCGGTTCTTCCAAGAAAATTAAACTATGTGGTTGAGGCAGATAGGGCAAAATAGTCAGTGCTAAAATATGCAGGGTTCCGTAAGATAATCCTGAAGAAGTGACAACATGATCACCCCAATACGTTAATTTGAGGTAGGCGTGATAATCTTCTTCACGTTGAATGCCTTCTATTGCCACAACATTAGGCAAAGCCATTTTAACGTGTTCTACCCAAGACTCAAATAACTCTGGCTGTTCCTGCTGCAAATTCAGCACTAACCAAGGCAGATTAGCACTATCTGAACGCAAAGTTTTAGGCTGACCAGGTGGACAAGCTCTCCGCAGCACTGACCAACTTGGTTCATAACGCATTACGCCTTTTTCTAAAAAATTTCTGAACCAAATAGACGCAGAAAATTTATCAATATCACTAGGTAAATTTGCGAAAGCTAATTCCTGGGGTTCCAGTCGCAAGTTAATTTTAGAGCGGCTTCGGTCTTCTTGTTTAAGAATTGTTGGTAAACCAGATTCCCTCTCAATAATTGTTTGCCAATAACGAGGACGTTTACCTCCTATTCCCCAGCCTTCTTTGGGTTCAGAAACCTTTTGCGGAACAATATATAAAAATTCATCAGTTACATGAAGCTCAATCTTATTAAAAATTTGAAACCGAATTTCATACCTAATACTCCGAGGATGCCTATTTTTATCTTTTAGAACTGTAGGTGGCGCATCTTCAAGCAATTTAATAATAATTTCTTCAGGTAAATCTGCTTCTATGGCAAAAGCAAAATAATTTCCTCTGCCATAATGCAGCAATTCTTGTAAATTCTGCGCTCTCGGACTGCCACCAATAGAAGGAGATTCCAAAAAAGCTGTAACTAATCCCTGTGAGAGAATTTCGCCCAACAATAAAGGAATATCAAGCAGCGTACTTTTACCCGTACCATTCGCACCAGCCAAAACATGATATTGACCGAGTTTAATATCAAGTTTTTCAAAACAGCGATAATTAAAAGCTTCTATTCGAGAAATCATATACCTGGAATTGGGTATTGTTGACGGAACTCTCGATATTTTTCGGCAATTAAAGGCAGGTCATCATCGAGTATCTTTTCTTTTCGTTTTAAAGGACGTTCAATAATACGTTCTCCAATCCGAATTCTTTCTATTTTCTCTTTCACAACCACAATTTCTTCACCATCAGGAGTCCGTTTATAAAGCGTATTTCCTCGACGGTCAAATCCTACCTTCTCTGCCACTGCCATAAATACAGGATAGTCCTTCTTCCCTCCCAAATCCTCAGCCCTAATTTCCTCTTTGGTTTTCTTCTTGAGGAACAGCAAACTTGTGAGGATATTTACATTCGCTTCTACAATAAATGCCTCAACTGGAATATCCACACTAGCTAACACCCAAGAATGACGCAGAATCCACCAACGGATATATTCAGCTCCAGGATTGCCCAATATTCCATCTGGTAAAACAATCCCCATTCTTCCCCCTGGTTTTAGCCAGTTCAGACAACGCTCAATAAACAACACCTCCGGTGCAACACTCCCCTGAAGTTTGCCAGTCCTGCGAAAACTACCATCCTCAGTCCGTTCCCAAGCGTAAGCTAGTTCAAACTGCTTGAGTGTATTTTGATCCGTAATCGGAATATCAGAACCAAAAGGCGGATTAGTCAACAACACATCAATTGATTCTAGGGGAATTTCTTTTTTAGCTGGTTCTAAACCGTCTAAATGCCCGTTGGGGAAATCCACAGAGTTGATGTGATAAAGATGACCTCTGCCATCTCCTGCCATTACCATATTCATCTGGCAAGCTTTAATAAGAAACGGGTCAAAATCTGCACCAAACACTTGCTTCTCGGCAAACTGGCGCAGACGTTCATTGACAGACAGAAATTCCTCTGTAGTCTCAAATCCTACTTGCACATTTGCATCTTCTCTAAACTTCTTCATCATATGCGCCAGCACTGCCACCAAAAATCCCCCGGTTCCACAGGCTGGGTCTAAAATCCGCTCATTTTCCTGGGGGTCAAGCATTGCCACCGCCAGCTTGATAATGCCCCGTGGTGTAAAGTATTGTCCGCGATCGCCGCGCAAATTCGCACCAACTATTTCTTGGTAAGCTCCACCCTTGGCATCTACATCTGTGCGTGTAAAGTCATACTTTGCTAATTCAGAAACCATAAAAGCAAGAGCGCGGTCAGAAAGGGTAATTTCCTCATTTCCTCTGAAAAGGTTGCTGTAATTCTTTTTCACATCCTCAAACAACGGTATAAGTCGGTTGCGGATTTCCTTGCGTCCTTCAGTGTCAAACTGTTCCTTCGGCCCCGCCCAAAATCGCCGTTGACCGCGAGGTGATTTCTGCTCATCGTGCATTTTGCAGAAGATCAGGTATAAAAACTGCCAAAATGCTGCATCCTTGGGCATTCCCTCATTCCCGTGAATGAAATTATGACAGCGCCGGAAAGCCACACGCAGCATTTCTGGATCAGCCTTGCGGGTACGCGCACTAGAAACTACTTCCTGTGTGTCTAAAGATTCATCAGCCGGGGGCCAATCTCCTATCGGCTCAAATCGGTCTTCAAACCGCGTTTTTTGCTTTTCTAAGTAAAAGAACTCTAAACCATTCGTCCACAAACCATACTTACAGGAGTCAATATGCTCCATGATGGTTTCTAGTTCTTCTAAATCCTTTGCTGCTTGGTCGTAATCTCGAATCCTAACCGCATTCCTGCCGACCTTCGGTTCTTGGCGACAAACCACCACCCGACTTAAATTTTGAACCGTATGCTCCTGGTCGTTGTGAAAAATAGCAATATCCAGCTTTTTCCGCTTCCCATTAATAGAAACCGGAAAATCAGCCGCCATATCTTCCACCGAAATTCCATACTCGTGAAACAGCGCCCGTGCAATCCGTTGACGCACCTGTTCTTTTGGCGTATCTTTGAGACTTTTCTCACCACTAATAAAGTCAAGGATATAGCCATCAGAAATAGTGAAATCTTCTGTATCAACTTCTAAATCAGGAATAGGCAACTGTTTTGATTTCATGTGCTAATGACATTTTCCTCATTCCCCTCCTCACTTACCGCAGAGAGAGGTGGGCTTTTATTACTCAGAGACAGCGAGTATTGTATCCGAGGATGGCTCTCCTAATATATCTCGCTTAATAAAATGCTCAACTTTACCAAGTTGCTCATCAGAAAGTTCCTGAGCCATCACCAAACGTAGCAATTCTAGTACCTTTGGTCTTTCCTTCAGCAAAGTCACTACATCTGGGTCTGTGGAAGGACAAAGCCTAAATAGTACATCAGTATCAGCAGCTAAAATTTTTGCTAATGCTTTTATAACTTCTGGCTTTGGCGGATGCTCCTTACCCCGCTCAATACGACTCAGGTAAGCAGGCGAGATACCGACCATAGTAGCCGTCTCTCGAAGTCCCAAATTCTGAGCCTCCCGAAGTTGCCTGATTGTTTCTCCAAACTTGCTCAT
>CAZZZY010000655.1:0-4009 GCA_964658545.1 uncultured Acetobacteraceae bacterium
CGTAGGCGTAGTAAGCATTTGTCAGGTAAATTTGAGCAAATTGCTTTTTACCCCAGTCAAGATAGAATTTAGCTGCTAGTTCATTGCTGAGTGCAACTTCATGGATATAGCCGTTTTCTTGAGCCAGTTGAATGGCGCGATCGTACATTTCAATGGCATCTAGTCTATTACCTAAAACCCGATATTTTTCCGCCTCAATCAGATGCCATTTATGCAGATAGTTCATGGGAGCGGACTGTGCTGATTGGTACAGAGTGGTTTGATGGGTTTCTATCTGGGCCATAATTTCAGCTTGCTTCTGCTCTGACTGTGTGGAGAAAATCGCTAACTGTGTGAGGGCTGAATAGAAATGGAAAATGGGAACAAATACCATTCCCGATACCGCCATCAAATACTGCTCGGCTTGGTCAATGTAGTCTAGAGCAGCCGTGTAATTACCGAAGCAGTAAGCAAGCAGTAGTTTGAAGGTATAGACTTCGGCGATAGAAGTGAGATCATTATTCTGATGGTGCTTAGGAATCATCACCGTTTCATCGTAGGCAGTTCCGATTAAGCAATCTGGCTGACTCATGGTTTTCCTCAAGTTCTGCACCGTCTGCCGCTTGATATCCAAATAAACCTGAGCAGAATATTGTTTCATCTGCGCCAAAGCAGCCCTGTAACCGGCTATTTCTGATTCCCAATTGTCCAGTTCTACCCCACTGAAGAAGTTGGCATTGAAGTAAGTGATTATGTTATAGCCAGCGTAGAGAAAATCACCAGTTTCCATGCCCGCAGTATAGCCATCTTTCAGTGTCGGTATCATTCCCCTCATAGCTTCTTGATGATGCTGAATAAAGCCCCCAAACAGACCCATACTGAGCGACTTGAATTTCCGTGCATTGAACCGCTCCAACAAGGAGAGCGCCAATTTACCAAAACCATAACCTGTTTCGATTTCTCCTAAAAAAGCACACAGCACCATGCCGTGAATCGCATACCCCACAGCTGATGCTGGTGCATTCCCAAACTGGAGTGATAAACTTACCATCGTCGCGCTTAACAGGGGTAATAAACTCGGTATTCCCCGGAGAATGGATGAAAATAACATTGCTAACAGTTGCATGGCTGCCAGGGCTGTAGCATCAGTCATTACTGGCAGGTCATTAATCAATTCCTCAATTCGTCTACCTTGGAGAAGGCTTGCAAGAGTTTGTATCGCTTTGCCAGTCTTGGCTTCGTCATATTCGCTGGGGAGTTCAACCCCCAATTGCCGTAGCGCCTCTCTACCCACCGCAATAGCTTCTAATATTTTGCCTTGAGATGCCTGGGCAGCGATTTGAATTTCGTAAATTTGGATTTTGTCTAAAATTGTCTGCGCTGATTGCAACACTAATGCGGCAAGCTGTTCCATATCGTCAAAGTCAGCATTCAAATAGGCAACTTCGGCAGCCGCAATATAGAGATTTAGCGTCAATTCATACTGAAGAAGCCAACTATTGGCTGTGAGTAGCTCAATCCCCGTATGTAAATATACCCTTGCTGCTGCGTAAGCTGTGGAATTTCTTGCCTTCATTCCAGCTTTGAAGTTAAGTTGAGCTAATGCTTGGCGATCGCTTACTTGAGTGATTAATACTTGCCCTTGGTTTAAATGGAGGGTAATATCAAATAGTTTTTCTTCTTGCTCCATCTCGGAGAAATTTTCTAGGAGTAACTGTCCGATTTTCAGATGAGTTGCTGTTTTCTGTTTGTTAGGAATCAGTGAATAGGCAGCTTGTTGTACTCGGTCATGTAAAAATCTATAAGCAACTGTCATTTGTCCATTGTCAGTGGTCATTTGTTCTTGACTATTGACAATGGACTCTTGTTGATAAAATTTATAAACATCAGTCATCGGTAAGATCAAGCCTGATTGCAATGCTTTCCATAAATAAGCAGCCGTTTCTATCTCTGATTGTTCTGAGACAATTGCCAAAGTCGCTAAATCAAACTGATTGCCAATACAAGCTGCTAATTTGAGGACATTCTGTGTAGAGGATGGTAGCTTTTCCAATTGCAATGCCATAAATTCAACTACATCATCTGTAAGTGCCTGCTGACTCACTCGTGTAATGTCACATTCCCAACAGGCAGACTTAAAGTTAAATGTAATCAGCCTATCTTGATGTAATGTTTTGAGAAATTGCGTAACAAAAAATGGATTACCTTGAGTTTTGCGATATATCAATTGAGAAAGAGACAATACCAATTTTTCTAAACATTTAAGTGTGTCAGCAACTAATTTATTTATTTGTATTTGACTGAGTGGAGCTAAAGTAATTTTATTAATCTTTGCTTGTGTTTTAGCAATTTCACTCAAGGTCAACATGAATGGGTGAGTAACGTTGACTTCATTATCACGATATGCACCAATTAAGAGCAAATAACTGCTATCAGCCATTAATAGCTGTATTAACTTCAGCGATCCTGAATCTGCCCATTGCAAATCATCTAAAAACATCACTAATGGATGTTCAAAACTTGTAAATACTTGAGCAAATTTTTGGAACAATAAATTAAATCTATTTTGGGCAGCATTTCTTGATAATTCTGATGCTGGTGGTTGTTGACCAATAATTATTTCTAATTCCGGGATGACTTCAATAATTACCTGTCCGTTTTCACCTACAGCCTCTAAAATATTTTTTTTCCATGACTGGATTTGTCCATCACTTTCTGTAAGTAATTGCCCAATTAAATCTCGAAATGCTTGTACAAAGGCAGAGAAAGGTATATTGCGTTGAAATTGATCGTATTTGCCTTTGATAAAATAACCACGTTGCTTAACAATGGGTTTATGAACTTCGTTCACAATTGCTGTTTTCCCAATCCCGGAAAAACCAGCTACCAGCATCATTTCTGTTGCACCAAAGCTGACTCTTTCAAATGCTTGGAGGAGGGTTGATACTTCAGTTTCTCGACCGTAGAGTTTTTCGGGGATGAGCAAGCGATCGCACACATCCCTTCGCCCAATTTCAAAGCCCTCAATCTTACCAGTTTCTTGCAGTTGATGTAAACATTTTTCTAAATCAAATTTAATTCCTAATGCACTTTGATATCTCGATTCCGCATTTTTCGCCATCAATTTGCTGACGATTGCTGAGAGTACAGGGGGGATTTGTGGATTAATTTCAGATACTAAAGGCGCTCCTTTTGCAATGTGACAATGTACCAATTCCATCGGTTCATTCGATTGAAAGGGTAAAACTCCAGTGAGTAATTCATAGAAAGTTATACCCAAAGAGTAGAAGTCAGTTCGGTAGTCAATCCCCCGATTCATTCTTCCTGTTTGTTCTGGGGAAATATAAGCTAATGTCCCTTC
Organism: uncultured Acetobacteraceae bacterium; assembly: GCA_964658545.1. Lineage (GTDB taxonomy): Bacteria > Cyanobacteriota > Cyanobacteriia > Cyanobacteriales > Nostocaceae > Nostoc. Next base: position 3,341 of record CAZZZY010000655.1, read on the forward strand.
TAAGACATTGGGATTGACGAGGGTTTGTGTTTCCCGTGGTAGTAAAGATGCAATACTAAAGTCTATTAATTTAACTTGCTTAGTTTCGGGATTAATTAAAATATTACTAGGTTTAATATCTTTATGAATGATCTGCTCGCAATAGAGTATATCTAAGGCATTGCAGAGTGCGATCGCTATGAGCAAAAATTCCTGTAGAGATAATAAGTTTTTCCCCTCTCTCCATTCTTTCAGAGAAATCCCTCCAAAGTCTTCCATCACCAATGCATAGCCATTTTGATAGGGTTCCAAGCTATAGGTGGCGATGATTAGGGGTGAGTTCAGGTTTTTAGCTATGGTGTACTGATTGCGAAATGACAAGAGTTCACCCAAACCCGGATATGGATTTTTCAGCAGTTTAATCACCACTGGTAACGAGTCGGTTTCTCGATACCCCCGATAAACTACGGTTCTTGAACCATTGTACAGTTGCTCGCTGACTTGATATCCGGGAATACTGACTCTGATGCTAACCATACTGCTAAATCTTTAAGACTTCCAGATATAGTGTTCCCAATATGATTCTGACAATTCAAGTTATGTGGAAAAGCTAACGATTAAACCCCTTTCCGACGCTCTAAGAGGATGTTTGAAAAGTCGTAAAGTTTACAGAATAACCCCTCTCCAAAC
>CAZZZY010000656.1:0-4002 GCA_964658545.1 uncultured Acetobacteraceae bacterium
CGTAATGACGCTCGCGGACTCGCTACCGCTACGCTAACGTAATTATGTTTCGTGACGGAGACTTAAACCCCGACACAAAACCTGCTGCCTATAGAAGCAGGGGACTTCAACCCCCAAATTTTGTTAAATCTTAATCGAGTAGATAGGGGTTGCTTGACGCAACCCGTGCGGTTCTACGCATGAATCCCATTGCTGAAAGCAGTGGGTGCGTCAATTATCACTCCTAAATCTGAGTCGCTCAAGTCTGAGTTGGTCAAATTTGCTCCAGTGAAATCTGCTTCTCTCAAGTTTGCTTTACTTAGGCTTATTCCTTTTAAATCTGCCTGCCTGAAATTCCTTTTTCCGGCGGCATATTGCTTTAAAACTTCATTGGCATCCATATTGTCTGCCTCACAAATTGTAGCGTTGTCGCTGTTTTTATATTTTCATCATAACAGCTATATTTCACTAAGTAATTATTCCAACAAATCTCATTCTTTTGATATAGTTACGATATTTGAAACCCGGATGTTCTAGAAAAAATTAATTTAACTATGATATTTTTCTTACTTTTTATATTGTAATCAAACAAATAACCCTATAAATCAAACAACACTATGTCATGGTGTAGAAAACCAACCTCTTGCAAAAGTTCTCTTTGCCCTCTTGTGGTAAAAAGTTAATCCTTCTTTTGCACAACTGACTAATTTGTTACAGTCCCAAAAATTGGGCACATGAAATCTTGATTGGAGTTGCAATGTATCCAAATAATCAATTTTCTTCTAATTTTTCATCCCTCCAAGGGTTGCGAGTCCTCGTTGTAGACGATAATATCGATTTCTGCGATTTGATTACACTGCTGCTGCAACTCTATGGTGTTGAGGTGCAAAAAGCGTTTTCAGTCCAACAAGCTCTGGAGATATTTAGGCAATGGCAACCTGATGTCCTTGTGAGTGAAATCGGGTTGCCAAAGGAAGATGGCTATGCCCTGATTCAACAAGTCAGAACCAAACTGGGAGAGCGAGGGGAAGTGGTGCTAGCCATTGCTGTGACGAGCTATGACAACGAAAAGATGCTTCAACGTGCTTTGTCTACTGGATTTGACCTGTGGCTCACCAAACCCCTTGATTTTGATGAGTTCCTTGCTGTGCTTGCCTGTTTAGCAATTTGCCAACAGTCCTCATCTGCGATCGCTCAACGGATCTTGGGTCAAATCCCTAGAAATGGAGAACTAAATCTTGAAAAGCAGTTATCTCCGGCATATCTTTGAAACACTACCAACAAGTTAATGTAATTTCGTTCTGTAGATTTTGAAAATGAATATTTTTTGCTGATTACACTCCCCTAAATGCTGAAAATGAAAGTAAGTAGGCATCATGTCAATAACACATTTGCAACTCGATTAATCAATTAAATCTTTATTGTGGAGAATGACCATGTTAGATATCGATGAAATGGGCACAAAAGAGATACATGAACTATTGCAAAAAGTAGGATATGGGCACTTAGCTTGTGCCCTTGAAGGACATCCCTATGTTGTGCCTATGCGCTATTATTTTGAAGAGCCAAACATCTACATCTTTACTACGGTTGGGATGAAGACCAAGTATATGGATGCGAATCCAGAAGTCTGTTTGCAAGTCGAAGATATCCACGATCTCAAGCATTGGCGAAGCGTTACTGTGACAGGTCTTGCCGAACACATCACTCTTGAGCAAGATATCGATCGCATGATGCAATTTGTCAAAACCCAAAATCCAACGCTTTCACCCGCGATTAATCGAACCTGGATTGATGCCTGGGGTCGTGCGGAGGTGATGGCGCTCTACTGTATCCATCCCACTGAGATGACCGGACGAACCACCGATGGAGTTAGCAGTCGGTGAAGCGTTGAGACTGTTGACCAAAGGCACAGGGGAGCAGGGGAATAGAGGAGAAGTTAAGGAGTACCAGAAGCGATCGCGGATCTCTGCCATTTCACACCCCAACAGCAGAGAATTTTGGCAACCCAAATCAGTGAAATGGCAAATCAAGGATTACGTGTGTTAGTTTCTCAATTGACCCCAACGAGTTATTCAATCTAAATCAATAAAATCATTGATTGAAATACTGCAAAACTTTTACAGCTATCTTTATAGTAAGAAAAGTTATGTTTTGAAAAGGGTTTGAATTGGCTTACAATTCAGGTCATGTAGAAAAGTCCACGAAAAATCTAACCCCCTTGCCGATGTTCTAAGGGTGAAAATTCAAAGTCTCTCTCCTAGAAGGAGAGAGATTTAGAGAGAGGTTTTCCAGATACTATGAAAAGTCAGTTTGAATTACGTGTGATTTGTATAAGTTCTACTAAAACATTCAAAAGGTAGAGGTGATATTGAACAAAATTTGTAACCATTGAGTTTGTGGTGAAACAACTCAAGTTAATATTCAATAAAAACTTGATGAGGATGGAGCCAAATTCCATAAATTAAACATAGGATCAGAAGCACCATGAGTACTACCATTGATAACTTCACTAAAAACCTTCATGACAATTTAGAAGCAGTTGAAGAGCGGGCAAAATCGCTCAAGAAAAGTATTCAATCTGCACCGAAAAAAACTCAAGCTGAGATTGAATCTCAACTTGATGAAGCGAAGGTAAAGCTAGATGCTAAGAAACAAGAATTTGATGAGTACCGGGTCAAGCTCAAAGCTCAATTCGAGGAAAAAGAATCTGAGGTGAAGTCGAAGGTCGAGGAATGGAAAACGAGTCGCAAAGTCAAGAAACTCGAGCATCGGGCAGATAGAGCTGAAAACCATGCAACTACGGCGACCTTCTTAGCAATGGCGACAATGGAAGAAGCTGAAAAAGCAACCTTGGAAGCGATCGCTGCCAGACTAGATGCTGAAGTTGCTGCGGAAACTACCCAGAAGTAAGACACAACTGAAGAAGGCAGGATTCCTTCTGCCTTCCTTGTAAAATGAATCGGAGGGTAGGCAATGCCCACCACTGATGCAAAACCTCACTCTGCTGAATTATACAGGCGATGCCTACTCTACAGTAATCTTGTATTTAATTCCAATTTTTATTAGTAATTCGTAATAAAATGGGGGTTAATATCCCCCGTTTATATAAACGGATTGTATGTTATTAATTGTGGTTTAAATACCCGTTACGAGTTACGAATTGTTTAATGCTCGTTTTTTTCTTACTACTTTTTCACAAGGAATTATCATGGCGAATAAAATTGACATAAACAAATCTGTACCGCGTGAGCGATGGGGTGAATTTTTCGATCAGTTTTCAGATGGTAATCGCGGACGACATATTTCGATTGAAATCATCAGTTCAGAACTCGGTGACGAAGAACTGATTCAGAACGCACCTTTGATGGCGATGGTTTACGATCGCCCTGGAAAGGGAGATGATTTGGTGATTGAAGTGGGTAAGCATGAAGTAACCTATGCTCACACGATCGATTCACCAACTGAAGTTTTAACAGGACAGGACTCAAATGGTGTGATGATAGCGGTTAGGATTAGTGACGCTGCCGGTACAAAAACGTTGATCCAGTTACAAGCTAGTTGATCTGGTTGAATAATGCTGAGTTCAGCTTAAATAATACCCAATGTTTCATTAACCCGCAGGAATCAATATGTCTCTTATTGAAAACAAAGTGGTAATCATCACCGGAGCCAGCAGTGGGTTAGGTGAGGCCACCGCGAAGCGACTTGCTGCTAGTGGAGCCAAACTGATGCTGGCCGCCCGCCGCGAAGATCGGCTGAAAGAACTGGTTGCAGCGATCGCTAAATCGGGAGCAGCAATTCCAAATTCAAATTTTGTCACCAAGATGCTCTAAGTAAGTAGACGAGAATAAATCAAACTAGATTAAGTAATGTAAAAAATCTTGAAATTAGTTTGTAGTGTTCGCTAACACTACAAACCTTTAATTATTTACGCCGCTCTACTTACCATAGGAACAAGTTAACAAACCGATTTTTAATTATGAACTAGTACAACAAGGCAAAAGTAAAAAGGCAAAAGTA